>CAYSHN010000444.1:0-3649 GCA_964430815.1 uncultured Calditrichota bacterium
AAGCAAATGGTTCTGGCTAAGTGGAAAGGTGGGAATATGACCTGGAAATCCATTCTGAACCAATATAGTGACCGCTTGAACAGGGTGATTGGCAGATTCCGCCAGGCGACTCTATTACAACAAGAAGTCGAGAATTTTACCAACCTGGAACTCGTGGTCAAAGATGCGGATAGCTATGATATTTCCGACGATCCGGAGATAGAAAAACAGATATCTACTTTTTTAGAGGATCGTTTAATTCAACTCATCGAAAAAAAAGAAGTCGATGATCAAGCCACAGTGAGTGATGATGAAGTACTTAAATATTATGAGAACAATCCCAACAAGTTTGTGAAAAATGAGGAATTAGAAATCTGGCAGATTTATGTTAGAGATGCAAAACTGGCTAAAACTATTGCGGCTAAAGTTCGCGCAGGCAGTGATTTCGGCGCTCTGGCCAAAAAATATTCGGAAGATAAGTCTTCAGTCAATAAAGGAGGATATATTGGATTCCGCCCGGCCGGTGCGTTAGGATCCTTCGGTCAGGAAGCGTTTAAATTGGGACCCAATAAAGTCGGTGGACCTGTGAAAGGCCAATCAGGCTGGATAATCTTTAAAACAGGAAAGAAAACCGAAAAAATGTCACGACCTTTCAAGGATGTTGAAAATCAAGTCCGTAGTTTAGTACGGACCGAAAAGATCAAATCGAGCCGGGTGCAATGGGAACAAAATCTGGAGAAAAAATTTAAACCTGTTATCAAGGAAGATGTATTGAAACAAGTATGAAAATTCAATATCTGCTGATGCAAAAAACAATGCACCTGTTTTTACTGGTGGTGCTGGTCGCCTGCGGATTGATATCCTGTTCCAAAAAGGAACAAATGAAGGCTGATGTTGTTGCTCAAGTCAATCTGGCCAAGATGACGGCCAGAAATCTGGATATAGCAGTACCACCAGCAGTTTCGGTCGAAGTTGCCACAGCACTTAAGCGTAGATTAGTGGAAAAATGGATTGAAGATGAAATATTTTATCAGACTGCAATAAACGAGGGAATGTCTTTAAGTGATAATGAAATACAGCAGGTTGATAATTATCGTCGTAGTCTGCTGGTCGGGAAATACCTGGATAAATATGTAAATATGAATTACCGGCCACTGGACCAGGAGATTGAAAATTATTATAATCTACACCGTAAAGAATTTGTTTGGCAGGATGAATACGCCCATCTGATTAATCTGATTCTGGATACCGATGATCAGACTTTAAAGGAGGAGATAGGTAAGAGTGTTAGTTTAATTGAGGTCATCAAGAGTAACTTTCTGGACCAGCAGTCAAGTGCCTGGCGGCCAATCGGAGATCTGGGCTACGTAAAATTAAGTGAATTACCACCGCGGTTAGTTCAAGTCATCAAACAGGCGCCGACCGGTGCAATACGTGGACCAATTAAAACAGACTATGGGTATCATTATATCCAGGTTATTGATCTGCAACCAGCAGGTGCTCAGAAGGAACTGGAAGTAGTTAAAGATGAAATTGTTATGCGTTTAAAAATTGAACAACGTTTGAAAGAAATAGAAAAACTAAAACAGAATCTGCAACCTAATTTTACGATTCAAACTGACCTCAGTAAATTAAATCAACAGGAGTAACAATCCTATCATGATACAATTAATCCAACGGTTCCTCGGTTTTATTTTATTATTCAGCAGTACCGCTTTGGCCCAGCAGACAATTGAGGGTATTGCTGCTACTGTTGGTCAGGAAATAATTTTAAAATCGGAAATTGAACAATTTGTACAAAATTATGCACTGCAGAATAAGTTAAACATTCGCGGTGATATGAATCTTTTACGGGATCTGCAAAAACAAGTATTAGAGAAAATGATTGAACAAAAAATTATGCTGGCCAAAGCGGACGAAGATACTATAAAAGCTGATGATCGGGATGTGGATAAACGGGTTGAGGAACATATTGCTTATTTGATCCAGCAAGTGGGTTCCGAAGGTAAATTAGAAGAAGCCTTTCAAAGTCCCATGCGCAAGATACGAAAGGATTTACGTAAGGAAACAGTTGAACGCATGAAAATCGAGATGCTGCGACGTAATAAATTTCAGGAAGTTAAGGTTTCACGAAGGGAAATAGAAAATTTTTATCAATCGTTTCGAGACAGCCTGCCGGTTTTAAAGGAAACTGTTAATATCAGCCATATTCTTAGACAAGTTAAGGCGGGAGAAAGCAGTACACAGGCAGCTCTGGTCAGGATTCGTGAGATTAAAAGAAAATTGGATGAAGGGGGTGACTTCACAGAATTGGCCAAAGAATATTCTGAAGATCCTGCTTCAGCGAAAAGAGGCGGAGATCTGGGATTTACCAAACGCGGAGATTTTGTAAAAGAATTTGAAGAAGCAGCATTCGCGTTAGGCGTAGGTCAGATATCCGATATAGTTCAAACTCAATTTGGATTCCATATTATCAAACTTAATGAGCGTCGTGGTGAGCAAATCCGTACCAGTCATATTCTATTGCAGGTACGCCCGGGACCTGAGGACGCTCAAAAAGTTATTGATCTATTGAATACGATCCGGCAGGAAATTTTAACTGGTGCCAGTTTTGATAGTCTGGCGTTGCTGTATTCAGAAGACGAAAATGTCGAAAAAGATAAAGGTAATTTAGGCGATTGGGAGACAGACAAACTGGCGATCCCAGCCTTCAAAGAAATTATCAATAAACTAGCCCCTGGCGAGATAAGTGAACCATTTAAAACGGATTACGGATATCATATTCTAAAGTTGAACTGGCGAAAAGAACCGCGACAACTCACATTAGAAAATGATTGGGATCAAATACAACAAATTGCTCTTAATCATAAAATTGAAATTGAATATGCTAAATGGATGGAAAAACTGAGAAAGGAAATCCCAGTCGTATACCATATTTCTTTTGATTGATGGTGGTGTCTATTTTTCAATATCAAATTCACGTAAATTCAATCCTCTAAAATATATATAACTACTAAAAAGTTAAATTAAATTATTAATCTTACTGTTTTTAGATGCCGATATTAAGAGAGTGTAACATACGGACTATTAGTTTGTACTTTAACTGAACTGATTTTGGTAGTATATTTAGAACAGTGATATACAATTAAATATGAATTTATCCAATTTAATCGATAGTGTAGATAATCAGGAGAATTATTCATAAGCGTGAATCATAAGCAGGGGATCTTATAAACCGGAATAACATAGCTTATATGAAAAATATTTTCAAAAAAATTCTACGTTTTGATTTCTGGCCCTTGCTAAATCAGCAAACACATATATTTAACGATTTTATTCTCAGTGATACCTATCTGACTCTCTCGGATCAGAATATAATTTCTCATCTTGATTTAAATATTCATCTGATCAGAGCATTTGAAAAAATATCTAAGTTCACATCTCTTAGTCTGGATTTATATGGTGTCCGCAAAGATACTCCGGAGAACTGGATGGACCTGCTGGCGAAAAGGCCGCTTCATATCAAAAGGTCAGGGTATTTTATCAAGCATTTTAATGATATTTTTATAAATCAACTGGGTATCTATGACTTATCAGATAAACCGAATCCGGAGAATGAGTATCGGGGTGAATTTCTTTATTTTCAGGTACAGAGCGAATTTTATTATAT
>CAYSHN010000445.1:0-3648 GCA_964430815.1 uncultured Calditrichota bacterium
AATCAGGGTACCTTTGACTTTCGATATTTTCCCCTGAGAGGTCCCCTGGGAGGGGAAAGTTATTTTGCCTGCCAGCGCTGAAGCGGCTACCACTGCCGGTGAAGCCAGATAAGCGTCAGCATTACGTGAGCCCATTCGGCCCTTAAAATTCCGGTTTGTTGCCGATATACCTACCTCACCGTCCTGTAATAAACCTGCTCCTAAACCTATGCATGGCCCGCAACCGGGTGGCAGGGGAATAGCACCGGCAGCTATTAATGTTTGCCAGTCGCCACGTTTCTCGCTTTCCTGCTGAACTTCGCTGGAAGCAGCAGCTATATAGAATTCCACACCGGCGGCAACCTTTTTACCTTGTACTACTTCAGCAGCGTCAGCCAGGTCATCCACCCTGCTGTTAACGCAGGAAACTAAATAAGCTTTATTGATCTTTATATTTTTCTGATCGATCTCCCGAATAGAGGTCATCACTTTTACTGAATTAGGACCGGAGACATAGGGTTGGATGGTGGATAAATCTAACACCATTTTCCTGGCATAGAAAGCATTTTTATCGGCCGCAGGTATATTTTTGGTTAGTTTCTGAATATTCTTGTTATTGATACGGGGGTGTTCACCCTGGCCATCGGCATCCGATGGTACACCAGCCAATCCTCTTTTTTTGATAAATCTTGCCCGCTGGCGCAGCCAGGAAATGGTTATTTCATCAATTGGGAAAATACCTGCCAGCGCACCCCACTCGGTAGTCATGTTGGCGATGGTCAGACGTTGATCAATGGACAGGTTTTTTATGCCGCTTCCACTAAATTCAATGGCATGATTCAGGACTTCATCATGACTAAAAAGGCCACATAGGGTAATAATCACGTCTTTACCGGTGACACCAGGTTTTAGTTTGCCGGGTAATTCCACTTTGGCCACGGGTGGGACCTGCCACCAGGTTTTTCCTGTAGCCCAGATCGCTGCCGCATCAGTTCGTACAATCGGTGTGCCCAAACAACCCAAACCGCCATACATGTTCGAATGACTGTCAGAAGCGACCACGAAAGTGCCCGGCCAGGCGTACCCTTCCTCACACATGATCTGGTGACCGATGCCTCTTCCGGCCGGGTAAAAATCCACCCCCATCGACCGGGAAAACGATTCGATTTTGGCATATTTTTCCAGGTTTTTTTCACTGCGATCTTGAATGTTATGGTCGAGGGTATGTACCACCTGTCGCGGATAAGCCATTCTGGTGGCGCCAATCGATTTGAACTTCGGGATAACCGCACCGGTATTGTCATGGGTCATAACATAAGCTGGTTGAATCATGATATAGTCGCCGCTCTGTACTTGATGGCCTGCTTCCAAACCGGCTGCAAATTTTTGTACAATTTTTTCTATTAAATTCTGGAGCATTTTATCCTCAAATTACTTCCGGGCACCAAGAAATAATAATTCATGGCTAAAAATAAGTGATATTGTAAAAACTTTCAATTGTTTAATGTGGGACGACCTAAATGTCAGGCCCGCTTATCGAAATACAACTCTAATCGCATGCTGTCGGGCATCAGATTCCCGCCTGCATGCGATCAAGTTTGGCATATGATCAGCGGGAATGACTTAAAAGGATATTCCGTTTTTCTTTCTCCAATCAGCCAGGATCTGATCCATCACCCAGTTAATGCGAGCGGCGCTCAGACCGTCGCTAGGACAAGAACCAATACCATTGAGTTGATCGACAATAGATTGGATATGTGGTTGCTGAATATGTTCGGGCTTGATGAAAGGCCATGAAGTACGACCCTCTTTGTTTTCCATGACCACATCCCGCTCCATAAACGTTGAGAAGGATATTTCACCTTCTGTACCTGTAATTGTCACTTTATCCTCCCGCCCTGAGGTACAGAAGCACCAGACAGCGGAGACTAGAATTCCGGATTTGAAACGCAAATTTGCCACGACCGTATCTTCGGCGGGATAGAGTTTAGCCTGGTTGCTGACCAGACTATTTACTTCTGTTATTGGGCCGAAGAAATAGTCAAGCAGATCCAGGGTGTGACTGGCCAGGTCGACAAAATAACCTCCACCGGCAATTTCGGGAATCACCCTCCAGGATAGATGATCCGTATCATAATCATTCTTATATGGCGGTTGGTAAAGTGATATATTAATAAAACGAACTTTTCCAATTTGATGCTGATCGAGCAATTCTTTGATTTTGATAAAAGGGGGTAAACTGCGCCGGTAATAAGCGGTGAAAAGAGCTATATTAGCCTGTTTACAAGCTTTGATCATATCCAGGCATTCTGTATAATTCCGGGCCATCGGTTTTTCGACATAAACCGGTTTTCCAGCTGCCGCGACCTGCAACGTATATTCTTTATGGGTATCAGGGGGTGTAGCGATATAGACGATATCCACATCAGGATCATGGATGAGAGCATCAGCCTGATCGTACCATTTGGGAACCTGATGCCGGTGGGCATAATCTTTAGCTTTGGCGGTATTCCGGCGCATCACTGCCTGCAGTTTTGAATTTTTTACTTTTTGAAATGCTGGTCCGCTTTTTACTTCAGTTACATCTCCACAACCGATAATACCCCAGGTGATAGTCTTCATAAATAAACTCTATAACGTATAAAAAATATTTATGTCGCTGACTAGTTAAGGATATAATGTATTTTACAAAAATGAAAATTAAAATGAAATGTGTATCTGGACCTCTTCAATTTGAATAGTACTTTCTGAAAATCTGACTACCGTTTTTCTAAAGCATTTTACATTAATTCCGAGAATAGAACTAAAACAACCTAATAAAGGGGGATTCAAATGAAGAGATTTTTAATTCTTTTCTTACTAGTTCTATTTACTTTTTCGGTGAAGGACTCGGCAGCAATCACTTATATCTATGCCTGGGTTAATGGTGATACTTCTCATGTGTTAACACAGGGCGACATGTATGCCTGGGAGTTTGATGTGCAAACACCTGGGAATACTGCTACTGCCGAATTGTATCTGGATTTTGACGCTTCAAAAACTATAAGTGCTGGCGATCTTTTATTGGAACGATTTGAATTAGCTGATGGACAGATAGAACAAGGAGGGGGTCCGTCAGATTCCAGCTCTATTCCCGATGGGATCGTTTATATTTATTTTGGACCATTCGGGTTTCATCCCCAAAATTATGTGATGAAGGTAGTGGACGCAGATCTGAGTTCAGTTACAACCTGGTTTTCCATCAATGCTATGTCCAGTCCTCCGGCACAGATAAGCGGGAGTGTTCACATCCAAGGATCATCAACGCCCGATGCTCTTTATGAGAATGTGATGGTCAATGCGTCTGGACAAGATCAGGGCATGTTTTCGGGTCTGACCGATAACCAGGGAGCTTATACCATTAATCTGCCTATAGCAGATTCAACCTGGCGGGTTGAAGTTCTTTTTGATCCCAATTTATTCAGTTACATCGAGATAACGCCCACCTATGAAATACAGGTACCGAGTTCAGGAGTTAATTCAATTGATTTTTATTATAATCTACCTGCTTCCTGGATTTATGGTGATATAAGAGATCAGGAAGGAGCATTGCTTACTATTAATGGCTGGATCGAGTGGAGAAATGATACAAACAGTGAAGAAGGTGAAGGTCAAATACAGGACGGTCAT
>CAYSHN010000446.1:0-3644 GCA_964430815.1 uncultured Calditrichota bacterium
AAAATGGCCGAAGATCTGATCAAACTGCATGGTCTCACCCCGGGACAGGATATTTAAATAATCTATAGCGGTATTCGTCCGGGCGAAAAAATATTTGAAGAGATCCTGACGGCTGAAGAAGGTACTACCAAGACTACTCATGAACGGATCTATATGGCTATCGTGTCAAATCGGTATAACCGTCAGGAAATTGATAAACTGATGGAAAGTTTTGATGTAGCACTCAAAAATGGGATATCGCTGGAACAGTTGAAGCAGAAGATTGGGGAGGCATTGAGATAAACGAGGTACAAGGGCAGTGAGTAAAAAAGTACCTTAGTACCTGAGTCCCTGAGTCCCTGAGAAAAAAATGGCACTCCGGCACTGAGAATAAGACTAAAGATGGAAGATTAAAGATATAAGAAATTATAGAATACTTTTGCCGTAGGTATCAACGCTTCGACTTCACTCGGGGAACGCTAGACCGGTAGCCGCAAACTTTAGTTTGCGGGAATGTATCATGGCGAAATGCTGGTAGCCGCGACTCTTGAGTTGCGGTGAGTCGGAGGTAACAGTTAATATCATGCCCTACCACCAAAGTAAAGTTTAATCGCATGTGTTCGGGCATCTGATAAAAAAATCAGGATATTCATTTGAAATCAACGCTCACTAGCCAATATCTTCAGATAGTGGCTAAGAAAATTCTCAAAATATTGGGGCTTTAATCATAAATATGGGTTTTAGAGGAATTTGGATTTATTTAAAATTTGATATTAATCAATTTAAGGCTAAAGCCGAAATATTTTGGGAAATCTATTCTCCCACTATCTAAAGATAGTGGCTAGTGCGCGGTATATCTGTGCTTTAATCATGATAAGATTAAATCTGATAGAATGAGTCAAACCTATGATTCCCGCCCAAGTGCGATCAAGCGTGCCATGCCTTCGGCGGGAATGACAGCGACTAAGGGACTCAAGTACTAAGGAACTCAGGTACTTTTCTACTAGCAAAGACTTTAAATACGATGGAAAGCATCTTTATTTTTTCTACAGCGCTGATTTCCTCCCTGCTGGTAACCCGAGGAGTTATCAGCATGGCAACCCGCTTCAAAATCGGTTCATTTCCTGATTCGCGCAAGATCCATGTGGGATTTATACCAACCCTGGGTGGACTGGGAATTTTTCTGGGCACAGTGGCCGGTATATTGGTTTCCTTACTGTGGAAAGATTATTACTGGCAGATGTTCTCGATCAAATATGTCGGTTTAACCCTAGGTGCCTTAATTATGTTACTCACTGGCATTATCGATGACATCTATAGATTAACTGCTAACCGTAAATTTATCGCCCAGATCCTGGCCGCAACTGTGGTGATCTTATTTGGCTGCAAAATGACCGTGATAGTCAATCCATTTGGTGCTCCGCTCAACCTTGGTATATTCTCAATTCCTCTGACCTATTTCTGGCTGATTCTGGTGACAAATTCCATTAATTTGCTGGATGGTCTGGATGGACTGGCCGGTGGAGTTGCACTAATAGTCCTGACCACGTTCTCTATCCTGGCTTTCAATCAGATGGACTGGATGACTTTTGCCCTGTGCCTGGCGCTGCTTGGTGGCATCCTTGGTTTCCTGAAATACAATTATCATCCGGCCAGAATTTTTATGGGTGATACCGGATCGTTATTTATAGGTTTCCTGATTGCCACTATTTCCCTGCTGGGATTGCAAAAATCAGCAGGTAATGTTTCCCTGCTGATCCCGATCGTTGCTCTGTCTGTTCCCCTGGGTGATTCTACAGTCGCTTTTTTCCGGCGTTTGAATCGTGGTCAACATCCCTTCATTGCCGATAAAGATCATATCCATCATCGCTTGCTTTTCCTGGGATTATCACACCGCCAGGCGGTGCATACGATATATATTTTCAGTTTGTTATTTGGATTATCTGCTTACCTGATCTCTACAGACCTGCGTGTCTATGGCATCATCCTACTGGCAGTGATTACACTGATGGCACTGACCAGTCTATATCGTCTGGGTTATCTGGAAGCAGAAAAAATCAAAACTTATCTTGGTGATCAGACAATTATCCAGGTCAAAAGAGAAATGGCCCCGCTCTCTATGCGTCGTTTCTGGCATAAATTTATATTGATGCTGGTCGATTTTCTAACCATCAATATCACCTTATTGTTGACTTACTGGTTCCGGTTCCACTCTGGTGTTTTTACCGAAACGGG
Organism: uncultured Calditrichota bacterium; assembly: GCA_964430815.1. Lineage (GTDB taxonomy): Bacteria > Calditrichota > Calditrichia > JAJRVZ01 > JAJRVZ01 > CAVZSQ01. The sequence goes on from CAYSHN010000446.1 coordinate 2,215, forward strand.
AACCGTTTCGCTGCAATTATACCTGACGTCAGGAGTATGGTTGATTCTGGCCAGTTATTTTATCTTTTTGTTTGCCATGAATGATTTGTACAATATGCGCTGGGATATTTCCCGTTTTGATCAGTTGTTGCGAACCAGCCGGGTTATTTTATTTGGTGCGGCTCTGCTATTTCTCATTACTCTGGATCCCAGCCGTCTGTTTTCCAGCAGTCGGCTGACCCTGATCTTTTATGCTTTGTTGTTATTGATCCTGGTAAATACCGGCCGCCTGCTGGTGATTTATTTTGAAAAAATATTTTCTGTTTTGGAATATGCACCGCATAAGACACTTTTAGTTGGAACGGGTGAAAAAGCACGTAAGATTTTGAAAGAAATAAGGAGTAATCCCCACTTATTGTATCAGTTGGTCGGTATAATCGATGTGCCCGAACCTAAAACGCCATTAGGTAATTTATCCTATCTGGGAGGTTATGAGCAGTTGCCCAGGGTGATACGAGATAACGGTGTGGAAGAGGTGATAATTGCTATTAATGAGCGTTCGCGCGATGAAATCTTAAACATTGTCGCTTATGGTGAAAATATGGGTGTCTCTTTCAAACTGATCCCGGAAATGTATGATGTTATCTCCGGACACAAGACTGAAGAGATCTTAGGCCACCCTTTAATCCGGATTTTTCCTGATCAGATGAAACCCTGGCAATGGCTGGTAAAACGCCTGATCGACATTGCAGCCGGAATAATTCTTTTTATTATGTGCATCCCTTTTTTCCTGTTGGTCATTGTTCTGCAATTATCACGAGGCATATACCCTTACTTGCGTGTAGAAGACCGGGTCGGCAGACAGGGTAAATTATTTGGGTTGTTGATGTTCAATTCAGGATCTGGACAGGATAAATTTCAATCCTTTTTAGGGCGAACCAGACTTTATAAAATTCCACAGTTATTAAATTTGATCCTTGGCTCGATATCACTGGTCGGGCCCAGACCGGAATCAAAAGTATATGTAGAAGAACTGCGAACCCGGATTAAATTCTATAATCGACGTTTTATGGTTCGTCCCGGTTTAACCGGCTGGGCTCAGATGAAAGTGCCGGCTTTGAACACATTTAAACAGCAAAAGGAAGAATTCAAACAGGATCTTTTTTATCTGGAGAACATGTCATTAATTTTTGATTTCCGGATTTTACTACGGTCTTTTCTGTCTTTTCTTTTTGGAAAATGACCTATGGATAGACGGCTGCAAATTTCGGTCATAATAGTTAATTATAATGCCCATGGATATATTTTATTGGCCCTCGAATCGATTTATCGGGCACTCAAAGATCTTGTTGCCGAGGTTTTGGTTATTGATAATGCTTCGACTGATGGATCGGTCGAAGAGGTACGCCAATCTTATCCGGATACAATTATAATACAAAATCCCCGGAACA
>CAYSHN010000447.1:0-3642 GCA_964430815.1 uncultured Calditrichota bacterium
ATGAAACGTTCCGTCCGGAAGCCAAAGTGAATCGTGGCGAATTTGCCAAATTAATCGAGCACTTCCTGATAAAAGCCTACGATGATCCGGGTATTGAAACTCAATTTTTTGGCAGCGTATCGCCCTTTTCCGATATGTTGAATACAGCACCGGTTTTTAATGCCGCGATGCAGGTTTCCTCGCGTGGAATTATGCCCGGTTTTGAAGACGGTACTTTTCAGATCCTGAAAGCAGTATCAGGTCCTGAAGCACTCAATATTATCAGAAATCTAAAAGCCAAATTTTAAGGCATTTCTTCAGGTTGAGTATTTAAGCTAGGCAATTGAGAAGATGATTTATAGTCATCTTCTCAATTTTACTTATCAGAAATAGACAGGATAAGAGTATGAAAAAATTAATTACTATTTTAGTGTTGGTGTTGAGTATCACTTTAGTTTTTGGCCAAGCTGGTGGACCACAACCAGAAGCAAAAGAAGTTGTAGCTAAAGGATTAGGCGCTATTCTGGCTGGCGATGAAGCCAAGGCCCGGGAAGATGCCGTGGCTGCCGCCTTGCGTAACGCCGTTGAACAAGTAGTGGGAACCATGGTCGAATCGAACACCCTGGTCGAAAATTATCAAACAGTAGAAGATAATATTTATACCAAAACCGCCGGATATGTACAGAAGTATGACATCATTTCCACCAATAAGCAGATGGAAAATACAGTTGAAGTGACTATACGTGCCACCGTCAAATTATCCGATTTGCGTAATGATTTACAGGCTATTGGTGTATTGATGCAACGTAAAGGTAAACCAAGATTGATGGTTTTAGTAGAAGAGAAGAATATCTCTGAAAGTTATGGAGTTTTTCTAACCGACATGAATGTGACCGAAACCGAGTTGATGAACGATATGATGGTTTTTGGTTTTACGTTTGTGGATCCGCAGCAATCTAAGGTCAATATTGCCAATGATGTAGTTGAAGCAGCCATGCAGGGAGATGCTAATGCTGCCGCCAGTATTGCTATGCGCCTGGGAGCCGAGGTTATTATTACCGGCTCGGCTGTTGCTAAAGAAGCCTCAGGTGGTCCTGCGGTATTACGGAATTCGGGGATGAAGTCCTGTCAGGCCAATTTGAATCTGCGCGCGATCCAGGCGGATAATGCCACCATCATAGCTACTGCTTCAGCCTATGATAACGCAGCCCATATTGATGAAGTGACCGGCGGAACACAGGCTTTACAAAAGGCAACAAAAAAAGCCGCCGGACAATTGAAAGATAAGATTATAGCAGTATGGCAGAAAGATGTTTACAGCGGTGGTCAGGTTCAATTGCAGGTCAGTAATATTACTAGTTTTGAACAGTTGAATATTCTTAAAAATAGTTTAAAGTTTTATGTCCGTGGGGTACAGGCGGTCAATCAACGCAGTTATGGTGGTGGTACCGCTTTGTTCGACATAGATACAAAAGGAACCGGTGAACAACTGGCGTCCGAATTGCAGAGTAAAGAAATTGAGGGATTAAAACTGCGGGTTATATCAGTGACTGCTAACAAAGTTTCTGCGCAGATCATCCCCCCAGGTGAATAGGTATTAAAAGGAGGATATAATGAAAAATCGGAGTATTCTGGTACTCGTATTAATTTTAGCGGTGCTGACCCTACCCCTGATCGCTCAGGATATGAAAGCTCTGAAAAAAAGGGTCGCTGTAGTGGACTTTGAAGATCGGGCTCATTATGGCTATGATATCGGTAAAGGAGTTGCCGATATGCTGGTCACGGCACTGGTAGAGAGTAAAAAATTTATGGTCGTCGAGCGATCGGAATTGGAACAGGTGCTGAATGAACAGGGTTTAGGACAATCCGGCCTGGTAACACCCCAGTCAGCAGCAAAAGTAGGGCAGTTGCTGGGCGCTGAAATGCTGGTGACAGGCAGTGTGACGGAATTTGGAGAAAAAGAATCAAAAGTGGGTGGCGGTTTGGGCCGTCTGGGTGGATTAAACTTAGGTGTTTCTAAAAAGAAAGCACGGGTGGCTGTGGATGTCCGCCTGGTAAATGTCAATACCGGAGAAATTGTAGCCGCTAAATCTGCTGTTGGTGAAGATGCTTCGACAGGACTGGATAACGTCGGCGTTAATGATATCGATTTTCATAATACCGATACCTGGGATAATACTCAATTGGGTAAAGCATCCCGCGAAGCCATTGAGCAATGTGTTCAATATATAACTGAAGGGATGGAATCAGTACCCTGGGTTGGAAAAATCGTCAAAGTTATGCCTGATGGCAGTATTGTTATGAAACCGGGCTCAAAAGGTGGAGTCAAAACGGGGATGGTTTTTAAAGTTTTTCATGCTGGAGAAGAACTGATCGATCCCGATACCGGCTTATCTCTGGGTTCTGAGGAATCGCTGATCGGAGAAATTCAGGTTACGACTGACATGGCCGACGGAAAAGCGGCAAAGGCTATAGTCAAGAGCGGAATGGGCTTTCAGGATGCCGATATAATCAGGATAAAATAGGAAATATTATATGACTAAGATCAAGATTACTAGTGTTGTTTTGATCATACTAACTTTTTTCTGCGTCACATCTTTTGTACTCAAAGAAGCCGATGTGGTGGGTAAAGTCAGTTTTCCACTCGGTAATGTTCTGATCCTGAGCAAAGGTGAACAGCAGATGCGTCAGGTTTCGTATGACATGGCCATCACCAATGGTGATAAAATCGAAACTAAAAAACAATCCCGTTGTGAAGTGACATTTAATGATGGCAGCGTGGTACGCATTGATGAGCAGTCGATCTATACAGTAGAAAAAGCGGTAATGACCAAAAAAGAGAAAAAAGTGGAATCCGCTTTATCGATCGGGAAATTGTGGGCCAATGTGAAAAAAGTAGTCGGTAATAAAGAAAGCTGGAAACTGAAATCACCTGCAGCCGTGGTAGCAGTACGCGGAACGATTTATCGTATGAATGCCGGTGCTGATTCTTCGACTCAAGTACTCGTGTATGAAGGTAATGTTGCTGTAAGCCCTAATCTTTCAGCTCAGACACCGGGTCTAGGAGTTGTTCCCGGTAAACCAGTCCAGGTTCAAGGTCCAACGCAGGTTCAGGGTCCTCATCCGGTTTCAATGAGTGAATGGTTTGAAATTGTGAAGGCTCAACAACAGATCATTATACGCCCCGATGGCTCTTATGTAAAGTCTGATTTTAACCTCACCGATGATGCCAAACTGGAGTGGGTGCGCTGGAATCAGGAACGGGATGAATTACTAGAACAAAAATAACACATTCCCCAGGGGAATGTCCCAGAAGTGTCATCCTGACGAGCGAAGCGAGGAAGAATCTTTGTTTTCGATAGAAAAAAGATTCTTCAGAATGACAAATTGATACTTTTGAGACATCCTTTTGAGGGGATAGGTCAGTAAAATAAATAATAACCCATCCCCCATCCCCTTCCCTTATGTGCGCCAGTGGGCGCAGCCGCCTGCCGGCGTGATATAAGGGAAGGGGGGCGAGGAGATGGGTCATATTTTTCCTCCGCCGTTGAAAAATTCCACATAAGTCCGTAAATTTCAAAAAGTTATATCATGAGATGATCTGGTAATGATTGATATTTTATCAATTGAGGCGGGTAGTATTGCCCAAAAAACTGGTATAAA
>CAYSHN010000448.1:0-3641 GCA_964430815.1 uncultured Calditrichota bacterium
TACCTGGGGTTCGGCTGTATAATCTTCATAGGTTTCAGCGATGTTCGCTGAATTTGGCACGGTGGCGATAAGGGTACCCGCCACATCTCCCGTTGCATAACGGTAAATACGGTAATGGGTGGCATAATCCGATTCACACTGCCAGGTAAGCCGCACCCTGCCGGGAAGAAGATCCCTGGTCGCCGTCACATCATGAGGTGCCCTGTAATGAAAGACTTTTGCCTCCGCGTAGCCGGAGGTGGCGTTGCGGCTGCCATCATAAACGGCCCTGATGTACCATCTGTAAGTTATGTCTTCGGTCAGATGCGGCTTATTGGCATAGGTATAACTGGTAGTGCCATAGACAGATTGCGACTCCCGCAAAGCTACACCTTCGTATTTCAGAATGTCATACTGCCATATGTAGTTTTCGCTGCCGTTGGCCCAGGACAATACGACATTTTTATCGCTGCTGGCATTGGTTGCCGTGACACTAACCGGTGGTTTTAACGGTTGGGTGGATGCATTCACAGAACCGGTCCACCAGGTGTCGCACGCAGGCCCCTGATTATGCCTGCTCATTGTATAGGTAATCGTGGTTGCGGGACCCTGCTCAATTTGCCACGCCGGGTCGGGAGATACATAATACAACCAACCCATGTTCCAGGTATATGAGAAATATAGATTCCCCGCCTGATAGACCCAGACACTCGTTGGGGCGCAACCTAAAAAGCAATCACAATCGGCCTCCCAGTCAAGCCAGATATAGCGGTCAGATCCATTATTTGAATACCATATACCATTCGCCTCCAGCCGGTCAGAAGTGTCTGGCGGGGCAGCCCTGAGAATTGGGTTTGGTATGTTTTCGATCCTGGATTGATCAGACCATCCTTTATCCTGGGCTGCAATCCGTGCGGGTATAATTAGTAAACAGCAGACTAAAAATAAATAGCATTTAGTAAACAATTTCATAATAACTCCTCCCCAAATGGTAAAACTTTAATAGTATTGTTAAACCTCTTGGTTTACCCGGCGGTTTAACTCCATTTTTTTTAATTTTTTAAAAAGGACGAAAATATTGTAATAAACTGTATTGATTCTTCAGGTAAAAAACATCATGTCTGGAATTCTATTGCTATATCTGCAACCATGTCAAAAGCCGACAATCATCCGCCAGGAAATACTTCCTTATCTAAAGAATATTATAAAAATTATCTATATTTACGCCGGTCGAAACGCTAGACTTGATTGTTTATAATTTAATCAAATTGAGGTTTGAATAAATCCGATTGTGTTCCAAAAATGAACACCTGCATGCCTGCTTACCTAACTGTGATAATGATTTAATATAATACCGCTGACAAGTCAGAGTATAACTTATATCACAATCATTGAAACAAAAAATTTTTCTTAATAAAGCTATAATAAAACAGTCAGCAGAGAAACCTTCTATTAATAATATAAGCTAGAAATCTGATATTACAACAAATAAAATCTTTTTTGAGTGGGTATATCATTAAGAACAACCATCTCAGCCATTCACTCATTGGTGCGATCTTGCAGTCTCCAGGCAAAAGAGACGATTATCAGAGTTCTGTGGGACCCCTATCCGTCCCTCCAGAGGACGCAGGATGTTGTCCCGATTATAGATCGGAAAGTCTCGCCTGTCCCGATGAGTGAGTGTAGCGAGCGAATCGGGATCCGGACCACCGGGAGATGTACAATATAAAGTTTTAATTTGTTGTGGGTATTTTGCTAAGCATTATAAAATATATTTTTGATAATTATCAGGATGAATAATTTGGTAGGTACTGTCCGGATAATTTTGCTGCCATGACTTTGGTGCCTTGATTTTTTTGTTGGCCCACTTACATTCAAAAGCGAACAATTTACCTTCACGTTCCTCTATTAAATCAATTTCCTCACCGTTCCATGTTCGCCAGAAGTAATTATTAGTGGTTATTTCATGATAGTGTTGTTTTTTTAGCCGCTCGATAAAAATAAAATTTTCCCATAATGCGCCCACATCATCGCGTAATTCTATATTATTAAAATTAGCAATGAGGGCATTGCGTATACCGGTATCGTAAAAATAATATTTATTTTTTTTAACAATTTCATTGCGCAGATTCCGGCTAAAACCTCCAACCCGAATGATTACAAATGCCTTTGCCAAAAGATCAATATAGCGTGCCAGTGTTTTATGATCCATCCCGACTTTCTGGGCAATTTCATGGAACGAAACTTCATGCCCGATCTGAAAGGCCAATAAGCGCAGAACGGTTATCAGATTTTGTGACGACTTAACTCGGTCAAATTCAAGAATATCTTTCATCAGGTAGGAACCGCTGATTTCGTGCAGCAGTCTGATTTTTTCTTTTTTATCCTGGATACTGATAACTTCGGGATAACTGCCAAAAATCAAGAACTCTTCCAATTTAGTACGCAACTCAAATGGATTAAGAATTTTACTCATTTCCAATTGAGCAATCGGATAAAGAACAAGAGTAATCTTCCTTCCGGTCAATGGTTCGCCCACCTGACCGGCCAGGTCAAAGGAAGAAGAACCGGTGGCAATTATTCTGATTTTCGGAAAATGATCGGTAAGGATTTTCAATGCCTCGCCGATACGCGGGACTTTCTGTGCCTCATCGATGGCAATCAGATCGTAACCGCTGATATAATCTTTCAATTTTTCGAAGTCAAGGGCTGACAGAATATTCTGAATATGAAAATTTTCACCGGAATCAAGGCGGTACTTATAAACAGTCGTTTGCAGATAATCATTCAATAAAGTTGTCTTTCCAACCTGCCGGGGACCATAAACGAGCAGTACTTTGTTGGGTTTTATAAAAGAATCAAGATTTTGATAATATCTTTCGATTTTCATGCTTTAAGTTAATAAATAATAGACGAGAAGTCAATTATGGGGAATTCAATTCCCAATAATATTATTATTTTTGGGAGAAAAAGATCTATAGTAGTCAATTTAATTTTCCTGTAAAATAATTATTGATGAAAATTGGTATGATCTTCAGACTGATAATGGTATAGGTTAATGGCCAGGTATTCAAAAAGATTCTTAATAATTCACTGTCGATAATTTTTAGTATCAGACATGTTACGATATAGTAACGGAATTGTTCTAAAAATTACGTTTTTAATCAAATTTCACACGCCCAAATCTCTCACTGTAAATGGTAAAATACTTAATTTGTGAAATATGTATTGTCTTTATTAATTAAGTCATTATATTATACTTTAGACCAGTATCTTCCAGACAGCAACAGTTTTATTCTATTAACCGATCGTATACCGCTGGTATCCATTCATTTATTGTATTTGAAACATATTTCTTTTAGGGCTTGGGTAAGGATATGGAGGTGAAATTCTCCGGCAGTTATTTTATTTCTATATTATAATGGTTCATTGCCATTGAATGCTCCATGAAACTATTTAACATTACGGGTCAAGAAATCGCGATAATCGAAAATAAGAAACTGTCATCTGGAATCCATAAAGTAGAGTGAGAACGCGAATGTCTATCCTGTGGACAGTATCTCTATCGATAGGAAACGAAAAGGTATTAACAAAGCATTTTATAGACGATAAAAAAAGAGATCAACCACGCTGAAAGGAAAGTATCATGCGTTCTTTCATGT
>CAYSHN010000449.1:0-3632 GCA_964430815.1 uncultured Calditrichota bacterium
ATCCGCTGGTAAAAAATATATATGAAAAATTATCCATTATGGCTATACCCATGCTGAATCCGGATGGCGCTGAGATTAATCGCCGCTACAACGCCTGGGATATCGATATCAATCGCGATGCCCGTGTACTGAGTACACCGGAAGCTCGGATTCTAAAACAGATACGCGACCAACTCAAACCAGACTTTGGATTCAATCTGCACGATATGATGGGCCGGGAAATGGTGGATGAAAATAAAAAACCACTCTACCTGGCCTTGATGGCCCCGCCTTTTAATAAAGAGGATGAAGACAATGCTGTACGGCTTAGGGCTAAAAGGTTGATTGTCTATCTGCAGAATATCCTGCAACCTCTGATCCCTGATCATATCGCCCGCTATAAAGCGGATTACATGCCGCGGGCCTTCGGTGATGCCATACAAAACTGGGGGACAAGTACCATCCTGATCGAATCGGGCTTGAATGATACCACTGACCCACAATTTTTAGTAAGATTGAATTTTCTGGCCTTTCTGACTGCCTTTGATGCCGTGGCCAGTGGTAAGTTAGATCAGGCAGAGCCCACTTTGTATGATCAGATTCCCCTGGAAGGTGAATCGTTATTCGATCTGGTAATACGCGATGCTTTGATTTATAATGGCACTTCTGTCCCACCATTCAGGGCCGATATCGGAATTAATGTCGATTCCAATATGGAAAATGGCCGGGAAATTCGTATTGCCACTATAGGTGAAATCGGCGATCTTTCACTGACCACCGGCCTGCAGGTTATAGAAGGTGAGAGTATTGTAGTAATGCCCGGCCGGATTGTCATGATTAAAGAAATGATGGATAAATCATTATTGATTAAAAATGGTGTCACAACAGCACTCATTAAATCTGAAGAAAAGATTTACGATAGTAATAGTTTTTATCTTCCTGTAAAAAATTATCCAGACAGTTTAATTTTCGATCTGACTGAAGACAAAGTATTTGACATCGACTGTATTCCCTTATATGCCTCTATACCTGCAACAGCACTGGAACTTAAAGAACTGGGGCAGATCAAGCGGAATAAACAGGCTGATCTGTTGATTTTTGAAGGAACGTCTGATAAGCAGTTGGATCTATCTAGATTGCTCTATGTCATTAAGAATGGGGTGGCCATAAAAGAACCTTAGTACCTGAGTTCCTTCGACCTCTTCTCTCTTAAGTTGACTTGACAGAATCTATTCGACCCCTACGGGATCGCACTTTTAATGAAAGAGACGTGGTTTGCTATAAACATTTGATGCTTACGGCATCTTAATCCCATGGATAAATTCGAGAGACTCCATTTATTATTTGAGAATGATTTTAATAAATGATGCGCTCTATAGCCACTATCTTTAGATAGTGGTCATAATAATCAATAAAAATAATGGCTTTAGCCACAAATAGTGGGGGATATCGTTATGAGCCAAAGTGTTCCTAATGTGTTTAAGGCTAAAGCCTGAATATTTTTAGTCTTTTTTACCACTATCTAAAGATAGTGGCTAGTGAGCATTAATTCCATCGTCGCTAGAAAGCGAGTTCTGCAACCGCCGGAGTATCGAAACGACCGGCGAAAGTTCATACCGGTCACTTCGATACGAACTTCGGTCTACTCAGTAACCGGGCTTTGATAGGTATACTCAGCTGACACAGCGACATATTTTATAGGCGCCAGGAAGGGTTTCCCTCAACCCTTTTCTCCTATTTATAAAAAAATACTCTCGAAATAAATTCTAGAAGTGTTTAAATTCGTTAGAAATATAAAAAACGGGGTGAAAAATGAGCACAAAACTGGGGACAATTGGTCTGATTTTTATCCTACTGACCATGGCTTCGGCGCAGAAAGTCCATAAGGACACCGGAATTTTTAGAGAACCTAAGAATGAATTCTGGAAATATATCGAAAAGGAAACTGAACGATATGCTGCCGGTGATACCATTAAAAAATCTGAATTTGTCATGGATTTCAGTGGAATGGATTTGCCTAAATCCCTGGATGAATTCAAATATCAATGGCATAATCCACCCGTCTTGCAGGCCAATACCAATACCTGCTGGAGTTTCTGTACTACTTCTTATTTTGAATCGGAAATTTACCGCCTGACCGGGCGCCAGGTAAAAATGTCGGAAATGTATACGGTGTACTGGGAATATGTGGAAAAAGCCCGCCGCTTTGTCAGAACTCACGGCAATTCCTATTTTGCCGAGGGCTCGGAATCGAATGCGGTGTCACGTACCTGGAAAAACTATGGGGCGGTACCCCTGGAAGATTATACTGGCATGAAGGCCGCTCAAAAACTTCACGACCATACCGCAATGCACGAGGCAATGAATAATTATCTTAAGTCCATGGTCAAAATCGATTTTTGGGAAGAAGATGAAATCCTGGCCAATATCAAGTCGATTATGAATTATTATATGGGTGAACCGCCCCTGGTCCTGCACGTAGAAGGAAAAGAAATGACACCCCTGGAATATGTACGGGATTATTTAAAAATGAATATGGACGATTACGTGGATATCATGTCCCTCAAGAAACAGCCATATTACCAGCAGGTCGAATATGAAGTACCGGATAACTGGTGGCATAGTCAGGATTATTATAATGTGCCCCTGGATGAATTCATGAATAGTATAAAACAAGCAGTACGCATGAATTATACCCTGGCCATCGGCGGTGATGTGTCTGAAGCAGGCTATGATTCCAGAACTCAGGCAGCCATGATCCCTTCATTTGATATACCGGCAGCTTTCATCGATGACAATGCTCGCCAATTCCGTTTCAGCAATAAAACGACTGAAGATGATCACGGTATCCATCTGGTCGGTTACCTGCAAAAGGATAATGCCGACTGGTATCTGATCAAGGATTCCGGTTCCGGCGCTCAGAATGGTAAAAATAAAGGTTACCGCTTTTACCATGAAGATTATGTCAAGTTGAAAATGCTGAGTTATATGATCCATAAAGATGCGGTGAAGGATCTGTTAAAAAAGTTTGGGAAGGATTAAGGTAAAAAAAGGGAAATGGGTAAAGGGAAAAGGCACTGAGATGAAGATTAAAGATGAAAGATTAAAGAATCAAGAAGTCATGGAGTAATGATGCCGGAGGCATCAAATGTTTATAGCAAGCCAGGTGCCCCTCATTAAAAGTGCGACCCCGTAGGGGTCGAATAGATTTGTTAAAGTCAAAAAGTAATGATAAAGGGAAAAAGATTGTGGGAGGCGCTTCCTTGCGCCGAAGGGATAAAAAGGCACTAAGGCACAAAGGTGCTCAGGTACTAAGGTACTCAGGTACTAAGGTACTTCTAACTAATAGTGAGTATAATTTATGATCAAATGTATTGGCCTAATTAGAGAAACAAAAAATGAATGGGAACGCCGCACACCATTAATACCGGCCGATATAAAAAAAATGAGCGGGGAACTGCCGGTTAAGTTTGTGGTACAACCTTCGCCTTTAAGGATTTACGGTGCCGAAGAATATCTGCGGTATGATGCAACTGTCGCTGAGGATCTATCTGTCTGTGAGATGATCCTGGGGATCAAGGAAATAAAAGTTTCTGATCTGCTGGCTGATAAGATCTATCTGTTCTTTTCACATACCATCAAAGGCCAGAGCT
>CAYSHN010000450.1:0-3626 GCA_964430815.1 uncultured Calditrichota bacterium
GTCAATATTTGCGAAATATCAAAAAGCAAGTGCTGTTCATCGGACCCAATACCGCTTTCAATCAATCTTCATCAACTATTACCTTCGAGATTGGTTCTGATAATGCTTATACTATGGGTGCCCAGATTTCGCAACCGCTTTATAGCAGAAAAGTGGGGGTAGCCCTGAATATTGCGCATACCTATTTGGACTATACCGAACAAGCCTTCCAGGCTACCGAACAGGATGTCACTCTTAAGGTGAAAAAAGCCTTTTATGGGGTACTGCTCGCCCAGAAACTGGTCGAAGCCAATCGGCAGGGGCTGGATGTGGTGAAAGCAAATCTGGAGAATGTCCGGTCTTTATATCGTCATGGTACTGCGGCTGAATTTGATTTGTTGAGGGCGGATGTACAAATGGCTAACACGGAACCGTTATTTATTTCGGCTGAAAATAATCTGGTTCTGGCTAAAAATAACCTGAAGAATCTTCTGGCCATATCCCTGGATAAGGATATTGAAATTCAGGGCGATTTTAAATATGATGAAATTCCACCTGACACCTTGAGTGAAGTCGGGCAACAAGCACTTATGGTCAATCCACTGATCCGGCAACTGAACCTGCAGGAATCAATCCTGAAAAATAATATTAAAATTGAGCAGGCTAACTATTTCCCCAGTTTAAGTCTGATCGGTTCCTATCAATGGTTAACTCAGGATAATACTTTTCAATTCCATAATTATTTCTGGGCTAAAACCTTATATGTCGGTATGCAATTGACCTATCCGCTGTTTGATGGATTCCGGACCACTGCCCGTGTCCAACAGGCCTCGGTCAATCACGAAAAAATCCAATACGCACGTTTAAAAGCAGAAGAAAGTTTACGCATTCAGATCCAGGCAATGGAACTGAAAATGATCGAAGCAACAAAACGCATCCAGGGTCAGGAAAAGAATATTGGCCAGGCTCAGAAAGCAGTACATATTGCTCAAACCCGCTATCAGAACGGTGTCGGAACCCAACTGGAATTATTGGATACGCAGGTGGCCATGACCCGGGCCCAGACCAACTATGCCCAGGCTATTTATGACTATCTGGTCGCTAAAGCAGAATGGGAATATGCCGTTGGCCAGTCAAATTAAAAGAAGTATCTATAATATAAAAAACAGTTCAAAGCATTCGGCAAAAGAGGAGAGAGATAAACTTGATGACAACATTACATGGTTCAGATAAAAAGTTAGTGACTGTTCTTCTTTTCATGATTTCACTCCTGATCTGTAGCTGCGGTTCAAAACCAGATGGACAAACAAAACAGAATGAGAGAAATAATACCTCTATGGCGGTTGTAGCTGTGGAAGTCACCGGTGTTGAACGAAAAAATATAGCGGTGACCAAGACCTATTCCGGTTCCCTGGAAGGTGAAGAGCAGGCCAATATTGTTTCTAAACTATCGGAGCGTATTAATGGCATTAGTGCTAATGTTGGTGCAAATGTACACAAAGGGCAGGTGATTATCCGACTTGATAAAAGCGGCACAACCTCGCAATACTACCAGGCTGAGGCTAATTTCAAGAACTCAGATAAAACTCTGCAGCGCATGAAATCCTTGTATGAAGAAGGTGCTATTTCTCTCCAGGCGTTGGATGGAGCCCAGACGGCTTACGATGTAGCCAAAGCAAATTTTGATGCTGCCCGTAGTGCTGTAGAATTAAGTACCCCTATTTCGGGGGAAGTTACCGCTATCAATGTCAGTCTGGGTGATTTGGCAGTGCCCGGGTCGGTGCTGGTGACCATAGCCAGGATAAATCGGATGAAAGTTGTTTTTAATATCAATGAGACCGATGTGACCGGCATCGCTATTGGTCAAAAAGTACTTGTATACTCGGAAGCTAGACCGGAATTAAAAGTGGAGGGAAGTATTGTGCAGCTATCTAAATCAGCCGACATCCGCTCACGTTCGTTTGAAATAAAAGCCCTCTATCCAAATACCGCTGACAATTGGTTTAAACCGGGTATGTTCTGTAAGGTGGATATTCAATTTTCACCCCGCGAGCATACGCTGGTAATTCCCGCAGCTGCCGTTCAAAGCGATGGATTGAGTAATCGTGTTTTTTTAATCAGGCAGGGTCTTGCATATCAGAAGATAGTCCAGATCGGTGTGACGGATGGTGAGAGTATGGAAATCCTGCAGGGATTAGCCGAGGGTGATTCGGTAGCGACGGTTGGAGCCAACGAGCTGCGCGATAGCAGTTATGTCCACATCGTCAATCCATCCCGCTAAGCACAATTCATCTGATCCGATTTTAAAGTCAAAAGGAGCTTAACGCTTTATGAAACTTGCTGATGTCTCGATCGAACGACCAGTTTTTGCCACGATGATGATTGTTGCTCTGATCGTACTGGGTTTGTTCTCTTACCAGAAACTGAATATTGATCAGTTTCCCGATATAGATTTTCCCTTTGTGACCGTAACCACCATTCTTCCCGGTGCCGGTCCTGAACAGATTGAAACGGATGTCACCAAAAAAATTGAGGACGCGGTCAACACCATCGGTGGTATTGATCATATTCAATCGGTTTCGCAGGAAGGTGTTTCATATGTAATCATCCGGTTCAAACTCGAAGTCAGCGGTAAAGAAGCTGCCCAGGATGTACGTGAAAAAATTGCTGCGGTGCGGGCCAACCTGCCAACGGATATCGAAGATCCTGTAATCCAGCGAATTGATCCTGCCAGTCAGCCCATTTTTACCCTGACTGTTTCTGGAGAACGATCTGAAAAAGAAATTACTACTTATACAAAAGATGTGATTAAGAAACGGTTGGAGAATGTAGCCGGGGTTGGTAGAGTCGACCTGGTCGGTGGTGCTGAACGGGAAATTCAAATTGAGGTCGATGCTGCCTCTTTACGTGCCTATAATTTATCCATCCAGGATGTAATCCAAAGCGTAGCTGCAGCTAATGTGGAAATTCCTGCCGGAAACTTGATCCAAGGACCTCGTCAATTGTTGCTGCGCACCATGGGTAAATATACCAAAGTGGATGATTTTAAAAATGTGGTGGTAGCCACTCCGGGTGGTAAGATTGTTTATCTATCTGATGTGGCCCGAATAATCGACGGAGTGGAAGAGCAGCAGAGTTTATCACGAGTCAATTGGAAAAGTGCGGTTGGTTTAAGCATTCTGCGTCAATCGGGCAGTAACACCGTTCGGGTAGCTGATGCCATAAATCAGCAACTGGAGCACGTTCGCCTGGAGATTCCAACGGATTTGCAGATTACCATAGCCCGGGATAACAGCGTTTTTATTCGTGATTCGGTTAATGATGTTATTTTTAATATTCTTTATGGTGGTTTATTTGCAGTAATTGTAGTCTTCCTTTTTCTGGCTAATATTCGTTCTACGATTATCAGTGCTATAGCTCTGCCAACATCGATCATCGCCAGTTTTATTATGATGTACGCCTTAAATTTTACACTGAATATGATGTCCTTATTAGCACTTTCACTGGCCGTAGGTTTGCTTATCGATGATGCCATTGTAGTTATTGAAAATATTTACCGGCACATGCAGCAGGGTGAAACTCCGATGGAAGCGGCAAAAGCAGCTTCCAGCGAAATCGGTCTGGCCGTCATGGCTACCACCTTTACC
>CAYSHN010000451.1:0-3622 GCA_964430815.1 uncultured Calditrichota bacterium
CATCTGCTGATCCTGGAAGTACTGAAATCAAAGATTAAAGCAGGTATGCTGGCGGGACAATCGGATTTTGATTGTAAGTTTGTGCATCGATTATTGGCAGCCAATCCCGATCTGCAAGTTGAACTGGCGGTTATGGATCAGGGGATTAAAAGTCCGGTACTTACGATAAACCAGGTACTAGATAGTGTGGATGTTCTGGTTTTGCATGACTTTCCGGCGCTCAGCACCAGCAGAGAAAATCTGAGTATTATAGAAAAGTTACTGATTGAACAGAAAGTGCCATCGTTGCTGCTGTTCGGAGTTAATTCATCGAGAGTTAACTGGGATTTTATTAAGCGGTTTTATTCGCTGCCGCAGCCAAAATTTCTCAATCCGGTGTTGAAAACGCAGGCGATGCTCACAGATATTGGAAAAAATCTGCCGCTGTTAAATATTTTCAGTACCGATCAGGAGAACCTGAATTTCTGGCAGAAATGTCCACCCATTGAGTATCCTTTTGAAAAAGTGGAGACGGATAATTCGCTGCGTATTGCCCTGGAAACAGTGGCTCCGGCCGGTAAAGAGAAAATCCGGGCAGCAGTCTTATTACTTGAGCAAAATGCCGGTCGCCGGAATGCTTATTTACTCGGTTCCGGTTTCTGGCGCTGGCATTTCATGCTGGCGGAAGACCGGATGTTCCGGGAAGGGTGGCAGACCATCATTAAAAATATTATTCGCTGGCTGAGCATGCCTGACGGCAGTAGCAGCAATGTATTACTCAGTACCAACAAAAGAAGTTATCAGGTTGGTGAAACGGTGCGAATTAATACGGAAGTATACGACGGTGATTACCGGCCTGTCGATGATGGTATGGTTCAGCTTAAGGTTTCGGGTCCTGGTGGTGCTTTTGATCTGGATGGAGGATTAATCGCCACAGGCACTTATACATCCGATTTTCAATTGTTGAGTGAAGGGGACTATACCATAGAAGCACAGGCCTTGCACAATGATGTTCCCCTCGGACAAGCTTCGACCCGTATTGTCTGCTCACCGGTCAATATCGAATTTCTTTATACCCGTCAGGATGATCAGTTATTGCGCAAACTGGCAGACAAGAGCGGTGGCCAGTATGTCGATGAAACCAATTATCGGGCTTTGCTGCCTGATTTGAATTTTCCGGTACGTTATCAGGAAGTGACTAAGACCTTTGAAATCTGGCAAAAGGCGTCTTTACTACTGCTGATTATTTTCTTATTGAGTGTGGAGTGGTTTATACGGAAGAGGTTGGGGCTGGCTTGATAAAGATTAAAGATGAAAGATTAAAGAAAGAAGAAGGTACAAAGGCATAGAGAAGGGCACTAAGGCACTAGGGTATTTAGGTAAAGAATATCCTTATCGATATTTATTAAACTTCGAAAAGGTAGCTTGTCATACAACCCACCCCATACCCCTCCCTACCGACCGTTTTCGGCAACAGGGGGGGGCTAGAGGAGGGTCAAGTGCTGAATTTTCCCTTTAGTCTGATTAGTAGGGGGTCCTTCACAGCACAGACTCAAGGGTAGCCGTAACCTTTAGGTTTCGTATTCCATACAAGAATTACAGAGAATATGGAATTACGATGCCGGAGGCATCGGATGTATATAGCAAAATAAAATTTCCCATTATCAGAAAGCCTTTGTAGGTTTTGAACTTTTTCATTGACATGGGAATTTTCTTGATTATATTTATATAGTTAGAATTGTTAGGCTATAAAAAGTATTCTTAAATCAGGCTATAATGTTAATCAATTCCTTCTGCAGTTAAAGGCGGATCGTGTGGATTAGACCACAATTAATTCTGTTGTTTGTTACATACTATACGCAGGAAGTTTCAGTATAGGAGAATAAAATGCGAGTGCCTACTGTCATTTATTTCTTCTTTTATATAATTTTAAGCATGAGTTCTTATGATAAAACCGTTACTGACATTCCAAATTCAAATACTGATATTATATTCTAAGTTTGATTTTTAAGGGGCAGAATATGAAATCATTAAAATTCGTATTATGTTCCTGTTTATGTTTTATTCAGTTTCATTGTCATTCATCGGTTGATCCTGCAAATAATCCCGTAAAAAATTCTCCCCCGACAGAATTTTACATAACGGTTCAGGATACCAGTTACACCTCCGCCATGATAGTATGGACAGCTGCAACTGATCCTGAAGGAGGAGAAATCACCTATAGGGTCTACTTGTGGGACGGTCTTGTCGGTAGTAATATATCAGATTCATCATATAGTTTTTTTAATTTACCACCAAATGTGAATTATTCAGGTAAGGTAATCGCCTCTGATCCGGACGGCTACAGCACTATTGCAACATTTTCGTTTAACACCAAAGCGGGCAAGGTTATAAATGGGAATGTACTCTTACAAACTCAGCAAGAGGTTGATGCATTTGCACAAAATGGATATAATGCCATCATTGGAGACTTATATCTTGGACGTCAGCCATCTATATACGGGTATACCTATAGCGATATATCTGATCTCAGCGGTTTGACTACGATTACTACTGTCGAAGGTAAGATTACAGTTCTTTATAACCGGGTTTTGACGAATCTGACTGGCCTGGATAATATTATTGATTGCAACTATTTGTATTTTGAGGAATTAGAAACATTGCAGAATATAGAAGGTCTGCACACTCTGGCCCGCTGCAGAGATATAACCATTCAAAATGTAGACGCCTTAGAGGATTTGAATGGATTCGAGAAAATAACGCATTTGACGGGTGGTCTTCTGATCAACATGAATGACCAATTAAAGGATATAGATGCTTTAAATAATCTAAAGTATGTGAATGGAAATATAAGAATAAGGAATAATCCATATTTAGAAAAGATCGACTTTCCGAATCTTATTACGGTGGACGGAAATTTTGAAATTCTTCCCTATCATAATATCAACGATCTGAGTGATTTACATAATCTGGTTTCGGTGGGTGGTTTATTTCATATTAGTGTCCCCAATATCAGCGGTCTTAATAAACTTACTACGGTTGGTAGTTTGACTTTATCTCCGCAAAGTGTTACTGGTCTTCAAAATTTATCATCGGTAGGTGATATATCTGTTGGTAATTCCGGTTCCTGTACGCAGGATATAAATTATTTACAAAATATCACCTCGGTCAGTGGAAACATAAAATTGATAGAAAGCAATGTTGTTAGTCTTCAGGGTTTACACAATATTAAATCGATCGGTGGAAATTTAGAAATTATAGATAATTATGAATTAAGAAATCTAGATGATTTGGCAAATCTCACATCTATTGGCGGAACGTTCAATTTAAATGATGGAGATTTAATTCTAAATGTCGATGGTTTGTCAAATCTTGTGTCTGTGGGTGGTATAGATTTTTCTCTTAATTATAATCTTTCTAATATAAATGGCTTTGTGAATCTTACTTCGGTGGAAAGTATCAATATTACTGATAATTACTTGTTGTACGATTTTTGCGGTTTAAAACCATTATTAGGAAAGGATACTACTATTGTCTATAACGTGAATGGTAATCCTTATAATCCCACAAAAGATGATATACTAAGCGTAAATTGTTATAAATATTAGTGTAATAGGGACATTTTCCTATTTTCGAGCACACA
>CAYSHN010000452.1:0-3596 GCA_964430815.1 uncultured Calditrichota bacterium
ATCCGGCAAGTGACTTTTCCTTGATCCACCCTTTATTTAACCAGTATCAATTTGTGCGCCTGTTTGTATATATTGCTTCCATCGTTAACGGTTATCTGATATAAATAGGAGCCGCTGGCAGCAGCATTTCCTGTTTGATCCGTACCATTCCAGTAGGCCAGGTGACTGCCTCTCGTCTGCCAGTCATCAACCAATATACGCACCTTGCGACCGTGCATGTCAAAGATATCCAGGGTTATATTAGCTGCCGCAGGTATTTCATATCTGATTTCTGTACTGGAATTGAAAGGATTGGGCGAATTTTGTTTCAACTCACATCGTTCCGGTGTGATAAAACCAAAGCCCCGGCCCATCCGCGCTGGATTACATAAACCTTCGTTCATAAAATAAGATCGCACCGATGTGTTTTGTATACTATTCTGATCTGTTACGGCAACTTCCAGTCCCCAATCGTACAAGGCCGCATATGTGCCACCGTCGCTCATATCCCACAAGGGATTACAATTACCGAACCAGGACCAGGCAATCCAGCCCACTTCGTTCAGCTGGCATTGAGCCAGGATGGTCAGATAGGCAATCGAATTTGTTGCAGTTATACTATCCTCATCACAATCACCATGCATTTGGGAAAATTCTCCCACTATTAAAGGCAGTTCCATATTTACCGACTGGGCAATCTCATCGATAATATTCTGCTCATTATAGCCGTACTTTTGTGGCCACCACATGTGAACAGAAAATAATAAATTATGATCCGGATCGGCGTTGATCAGATAAGGGCCTTCGGCCTGCATTATATTTATATTTTTACCCCAATCAGTGCCATCAATAACCAGCGGTACATGGATACCAGCTTCGCGTATCTGGTTAATAGCTGATTCATATCCTGTTCTGAAGGCCGCATTTGATATAGAATAGTCACCACACTCATTGGCAATATTCAAAATAAAATACTGTTCATAAGCTAAGATAACATTAACTATATCCTCGCGTATCCAGTAATTGACACATTGCTGCAGTCTACTCCAATCGCCGGTGGCATCATGTAATTCAACCATGGGGATCATACCATACTGTATACAATTATAGACGGCGGCATTGAGGTCGGTGGCTGTACCTTTAGTTTCCCAGACAATACGTACCACATTGGCGCCGGTTAGATCTATTTCCGGATACTGAGTTGAACCGTCTTTATCGAACCATATATTCGGATTAGCAACACCACGCAAAATAACTTTTTCTCCGCAGACATCATAGAGGTGACGCCCGATGACATGAAAACCCGGATAGTCCTGCGCCTGGAGGAGTGTTAAGGACGCTATAATTATCAGGAATATTGAATTTAATTTACGCATGTGCAGTCTCCGCTTTATTAACGCAATAAGATCATTTTTTTAGTTTCGCTGAATTGGCCGTCAACCTCTAATTTGTAAAAATATATACCGCTTGAATATCCAGCACCGTCAAATGAGATTGAATGGGAACCTGCTGCCTGATTTTGCTGCACCAGTGTAGCAAGCTCACTGCCCAGAAGATCATATATTTTAAGTATGACCCGGGCCGGTTTGGGCAGAGCGTACGATATGGTTGTTGAAGGATTGAAAGGATTGGGAAAATTCTGATTCAGGTAAAAATTGATCCCAGAGGCCTGTTGATGATCATCCAGATTACTGACATTATGCTTATAAGGGTACAACGGATCATAAATGGCGTCGCCCCAGTTAATCGGGATCTGATCCATTGCAGCGGGCCAGGAATGGGTCAGCATTCCTGTCGGCTGGAAATCACCGAACAATATATCGGCCACTCCGTCCCCTTCCGTACCGGGTAGCCAGGCGGCAAGCAGGACATCGGTGTAAGGAAGTATTGCATCGAGAATCATCGGGCGGCCGGAGATCAGAATTACTATTGTGGGGATCCCTGCTTCCTTCACACGCCGCACTGTTTCAATATCTGCAGCAGAAAGACCAAGATCACTACGGTCCCCGCTATATTCCGCATAGGGAAGTTCCCCGATTGCGATCACTGCCACATCGGCATCGCTGACACCCGATCCATCGGCCGAGAAGACGACTGTTGCCCCGTTAACAGCATTTTGTATTCCATCCAGGATCGTAGTACCAGGAGTTATTTCTCCACTGCCGCCCTGCCAGTAAATAGTCCAGCCGCCGCATTGGTTTCCGATGTTATCGGCGTTAGAACCCGCCACCAGAATTTTTCCGCTTGTTTTACTGAGTGGCAGCATAGCAGCATCATTTTTTAACAGCACCATTGATTCGCGAACACATTGCCGGGCCACAGCCCGGTGTTGCTCATTTCCCACCTGGCCGGTCAAAGTGCGATCCGTGTATGGTCTTTCAAATAATCCCAATTTAAATTTAATCCTCAGGATCCGTGAGACAGCATCATCAATCCTGGTCAGATGAACCGAATCGGCAGTAACCAGTTGCTTGAGGGTGGAAATAAAAGTAACGTATGTATTAGGAGCCATGGCCATATCGATCCCGGCGTTGATGGCCTTTTTCACGTTTTCACCATAAGACCCCCCCAGCTGATCGATGCCATTCCAATCCGAAACGATAAAGCCGCTAAAACCCAGTTCGGTTTTCAGGACATCAGTCAGTAAATATTTATTTCCGTGCATTTTTACACCATTCCAGCTGCTGAATGAAACCATAACAGTACCTACACCTACCTGCACAGCCTCAATATATCCAGGCAGATGAATAGCCCGCAGCGTGCTTTCGTCCACCTGGGTATTACCCTGATCATCACCGCCGGTCGTACCGCCGTCGCCGAGATAATGTTTGGCACAGGCTACAATAGAACCGCGGTAAGAGAGCGAATCACCCTGAAATCCCATAACCACCGCCGGTGACATCAGAGCTGTAATTTCAGCAGTTTCACCGAATCCCTCGTAAGTCCGGCCCCAGCGTTCATCCCGGGGAACGGCGATACACGGTCCAAAAGTCCAGTCAATGCCTGTACCGGCAACCTCCAGGGCAGTGATCCGGGCCGCCTGGCGCACCAGATCCGGATTCCAGGTACAGCCCATGCCGATATTATGCGGGAAGATCACCGCTCCGTACACATTATTATGACCATGCACGGCATCAATGCCATAGATGATCGGAATCTTTAAACGGGTTTCCAGGGCTTTGACCTGAAAGGCATCGTACATATCAGCCCAGCCGGCCGGTGTATTTGTGGCCGGAGCCGAGCCTCCCCCGGATAATAAGGAGCCCAGAAAATAAGTTTTGATTTCTTCGCTGGAAGATAGAAAACGCCGATCAGCCTGGGTCATCTGACCTATTTTTTCATCCAGGGTCATACGCGAGAGCAGATCGGTAACGCGGGCATCAAGAGTGGCCGTCGAGTCGAGATATACCTGGGCAGATACGCCGGGTATCATAAGTAACAGGAATATTATGAACAGAAAACAGTTTCGAATGATAATTCCTTTAGTATCATGTACTTCCATCTTGACAATACCCGCTTCCAATTACTGAGTACATATTACTCTATTTTCCATAATAATAAGGATAGGCATTAATATTTTCCAGATTTATTTAAAATGGCAGCCAACATTGACAGAA
>CAYSHN010000453.1:0-3584 GCA_964430815.1 uncultured Calditrichota bacterium
GACGATCGATGGTTTTCCCCGGCAGGTCGCCTGGAAGGGGATTTATTTCAAGGGTGTCCCGGTAAAATTGAGTGTTGAACCACAGCTAGGTTATACTTTCGCCGGCTGGCAGGGGGATCAGGTGTCTGATGATCCGGAACTATCTATTACACCTCAAAAAAATGTTGTAAATGTTCAGGCTGTTTTTGTAGAAGACGATATGCCGGTGGTGATGAATGAGATAAATTATAACTCCTCAACTGATTTTGATGTCGAAGATTGGATTGAATTCTATAATCGCACTACGATAGCAGTAGATCTCAGTTTTTGGCAATTCAGAGATTCCGACGATATACATAACTTTATTTTTCCGCAGGGGACTATATTAAATCCGGACTCATATCTGGTGGTTTGTCATAATTCTATATTATTCAAACAAGGTTTTCCGGGGGTAACCTATTTTCCAGATACTTTAACCTTTGGTTTGAGTGGTGGCGGGGAGTCGCTCTATCTGCTTAATGATCAGGGCATAATAATTGATTCTCTGACCTACGATGATCAGATGCCATGGCCACCGGAAGCGGATGGAGACGGACCAACCCTGGCGCTTAAACATCCAGATCTGGATAACAGCCTGCCGGAAAATTGGGCCGCCTCAGCAAATCATGGAACACCAGGTCAAAAAAATGACGTCTATACAAATATAGAGAAAAAAACGTCCATAATTCCCGATCGATTCAACCTGCAACAGAATTACCCGAATCCGTTCAATCCCAAGACGACGATTAATTTTCAACTTCCGCTCAACGGGATGGTCTGGCTTGAAGTTTTTGATATACGAGGCCGGTTGGTGAGCAGATTAATTGATAGGCACTTAGCTGCTGGTGATTACCAGGTAGAATGGCAACCTGATTTTAGCTTTGCTTCCGGCATTTATTTTTATCGTCTGGAGGTACAGAACCATTTTCAGGTTACAAAAAAAATGATTTTATTAAGGTAAAGAAAAATTCAACGGATCGATAAAGAAAGAATGCGGTACATTAAGATTTATCATTTGACAAGAATTTTATAGATGAGAATCATTAAATTATTTTTATATATTCTGCTGGTTTCTGCTCATCTAATTAAATAATTCAATCAATTCAGACGAGAATAGCTTAAGTTATGCGTGACTATAATATTGAACAGTTGAATTTGTTATTTTGATCTTAACGCGGATAGTAGGTAGATTTATTAATGCAAAAGAAAATCGATACCAGGACCATCTTAATTGGCGTTGGAATAATCCTGCTGCTAATTTTATTCTTGCCCATTCACCTTCCTTATAGTCTGGTAGTGCAGGGCAAAGTATTACCAGGACAGCTCTGGCTTTTACAGCGGGAAACGGATGGGAGTATGCTGGTAACCTTAAGAGATCACCGGCAAAATATAGTTTCCAGTTATACTGCTTATCAGGTAGAACGCGGTGATGTGTTAAGTTTTAATCTATCACCCCGTTTACATCGGGACGGCCAGATAAATACAGGAGATACCATTGGATTTATACATTCCAATATGATCACTGGAGAAATGGCCAGTCTACGCGGCGATCTGGAAGTTGCCAGGTCTATGCTGGATGTTAATAATACCGGTGAAAAGAAATCACTGATTGAGGCAGCCCGGAGTCAGTTGTCGCTTAGCCGGGAACAAGCCCTGTTGCAAAACAGGATTCTGGAACGCCAAAAAGATCTATACGACAGTAATCTGGTATCGCGGGAAATGTATGAGATCACCCAGGGAACATCAAAGATCTATGATTTACAGGCGTCGGTTGCTGAAGCCCAGTTAAAAGCACTGGAAACTGGTTCAAAACCGGAGCAGATCCAGTTATCTCTTTCACAGATAACATCGTTGGAAAGTGAAATTAAAGTTCTGGAAAAGCGTTTGGATCAGTTTGTATTAATATCGCCGCTGGATGGAGAACTTTTTACACCTTTCTCAGCGGAAAGCCTGATGTTTATCGCTGATACATCCCGCCTGGTTTATATGCCGGTTGGTCTCCGTGATCTGACAGAGGTAAAAGTAGCCCAGATTTTTCAGGTCCGAACCCCTGTCACCGCAGAAGAGATTAAAGGGAAGATTATTAAAGTAGATCAGATGATTCAACGTTTGAATGATCAACAGGTATTTTTTGTAATTGGACTGCTGGAAAAGAGGCATACACTGTTACCGCTGAATCAGATTATTCCCTGTAGCATTAAAGGTCAGAGTAAAACGCCGTGGAATTATCTGGGTAAAATTATTCAATCCATTTTCAATTGAAATTATGTCCAGACTTGAATATAAATATTTATTAGCACAGTCGAAAATTGCGGCATTTCGTCAGGAAATTGCCCCTTTTGTTGAACTGGATATATTCTCTGCCAGGGCTGCAGAAAAAAAATATACCGTACGGAGTATCTATTTTGATACCACTCTGTTGGACTTTTACCGTGACAAAGTAATTGGTCTTAAAAAAAGAAAAAAAATCCGCATTCGTGGGTATAATCATCACAGTAAAAATAATATTGCCTTTCTGGAATTAAAGGCAAAAAACGGTCAAACTATCCTTAAATACCGTGCACCGGTGCTGTATAAAAATCTGACTGCTCTGCTACATTCTCAGGATATTGGTCAATATATTCTATGTAATAATGGCTTCTTGAATGTTCACGAACATGCTCAAAGATTTTTAGCGGAAGTTTTAAAACTCAACTTAACACCGGTTATTAAAATCATATACGAGCGGGAGGCCTATTTTTATAAATTCAATCACCAGGTACGCATAACCATCGACACTAGTTTGCGCAGTTGCGCTTCGGTTGAATTGGATAAATTATATGAGGAGGAGAATCCGGTTTACTCATTAATTGGGCAGGCGATTCTGGAAGTAAAAGTCTTTGGTGAAATACCGTCCTGGTTACGACAGGCCATCGGGCGATTTGATTTACAACTGCAGGCGCTTTCTAAATACACAATCTGTCTGGAAGATCACAGTAATTATCATCAACGCCTGGAGCGGTCCTTGCGGGGGCTTTCTAAATATCATCAGTTTAAAAATTTCATGATCATAGAAAATGGGGATTAATAAAAATGCTGGAAGGTTTTCAAAGTAATCTGATTAATGTTGTAGAATTCAACACTTTTATCGTCAATTTGGTGGTAGCCTTGATCTGTGGTTTTATCATTTCGATTTTTTACAGGGTCAGTTACCGCGGGCCCCATTACTCAACTTCTTTCGTACAGGCCATGGTGATTTTATCCATGGTCACCGCCCTGGTAATCATGGTTATCGGTAATAATCTGGCCCGGGCCTTTGGACTGGTAGGGGCCATGTCGATCATCCGATTCAGAACAGCGATCAAGGATACACAGGATATTGTGTTTATATTTTTTGCCCTGGCTGCCGGTATGGCTGCCGGAGTTGGATTAAATATAATCGCCATAGCCGGATCAACGTTCATCGGGGCGATCCTGCTGGGATTAAGTAAATCTGAGTACGCCAAACCACATAAACGGGAGTTTTTATTACAGTTTCAATGCAAACTAAAAGACGGTAATAACCCCTACGTAACGGTACTGGATAA
>CAYSHN010000454.1:0-3583 GCA_964430815.1 uncultured Calditrichota bacterium
CTGTAAGACGGGGACAAGTATTAAAACAAATCGACCAGGATCGTATATTGAATCTGGAAGATTTTAAAAAGATATACGAACAGAAAAAAAGTATACCTGAAAAAGGCACCATGTTCCAACTCTATTACCGGAATACTACGCGTTATGCTCTGCTCAAGGAGAAATGAAATGTTGCCTTTCCGATATATATTTAATTGCTGCTTCATCTTTCTGGCCAGCGAAGCCCTCCTGGCCCAGTGGCCGGACGACCTGAATGAACTCAAGCAAAGCCTTTGCCTGGTTGAGTATTTTCAACCGCAATCAGAAAGCAAAGACATTAAAGACGAAGCACGGATCAAGCGTAAAATCACCGGCATCCTGGTAAGCCGCAGTGGCTTGGTCATAACTTCCGATCTGATTTACCCGGTAAATCTGGATATTGTCGCTGGCAATAATTCTTTCTCCAATCTGCAAAAACCACCGGAAGATATTACCTTATCATTCAGCCGTGAAAAAAAAAGTAAAGCACATTTTATCGGCAAGGATGAAGAATTGCGTCTGGCCTTTCTCCAGATTAACGAATCAGCGAATCTGCCACCACCCATTACCTTCAATGGAAAGCAGCCGTATAAACTTGGTGATCCGCTGTATATCATCCAGCATCTCGATGGCCGGTATGATAATGAAATCTTCGTTTCACCCGGCTTCATCAACGCCATCCTCGACCGTTCCCAGCAAATATTACTGAGTGATATAAGCAGGAATTCTCTCTCACCCGGTGGCCTGGTCATCAATAAAAAAGGCCAGGCGATTGGTATTGTGTCTCGTAACAGTTTTTTCAGTTTTAACCAGGATTTTGAAAGAGGTGAGCTACCCCTGGACAATGATTTCACCGAAATTTTGCCGGCACGTTATTTTATCCCGTTGATCGAAAATCCCCCACAACTGGTAATGCAGAAGGCAGGTGGCGGTAAAAGTTGGTTGGGTATCCAGATGCAGGTCTTCGACCAGGATATGGCTGAATACTGGGGACTACTCAATACCAAGGGTATTATCGTAACCTCCATTGTCCCCCTATCCCCGGCGGAAAAAGCAATATTACAATTGGGCGATATAATTACAGCCATCGGCGGTTTCCAGGTCAAAAGTGATGATGAAAAAATTCTTGATGCCTTCCGGAATTATGTCCGTAGTTTACCGGAGGGTGAAGTGAAACTGCAGGTGATTCGTGATCGTCAATCGATCAGCATACCGGTCCTGTTGGAAAGTGCACCGAAGAGCCAGTACTTAGCCGATGAATTTTTTGATGAGAATCTTGGTTTAATGGTAAAAGAGTTGACCCAGGATCTGTTTTTAAATAATGATCTGGAGTTTGATACCGAAGGAGTATGGGTATCCCGGGTCGAGGAAGCGGGAGCCGCGAATTTGGCCGGTTTGGAAGTCAATGATTTGATCCTGAGCATCAACGATATCAAAATAAAAAGTCTTGCTGATTTCCGGGAGATCGTACAAAAATTAGAACAGCATCGGCCGGCATATATTCAGGTTTTCATACAGCGAAATCAGATTACTCAGTATGTATTTATCAAAACTGGCCTGAGTGGTAAATAAGCGGAGGGAAAATGGATATATTAAAAACCATTTTTGAAAAACAATATGAATTAAACCGGCGCATTCT
This sequence comes from uncultured Calditrichota bacterium, assembly GCA_964430815.1. Lineage (GTDB taxonomy): Bacteria > Calditrichota > Calditrichia > JAJRVZ01 > JAJRVZ01 > CAVZSQ01. The sequence continues at coordinate 1,658 of CAYSHN010000454.1, forward strand.
CAAAGAGCGGCATCAGCAAGAATATGACCAACTCTGCGATCATAGCCATTCTGATCCCCAGCTGGAAAAAAAGCGTATTGAATGGCTTTTGAATTATAACCGTGCCCAGATCCACGAATCGATCGAATTGGAAGATTCCGTACCCTGGAAATGGTGGAAAGATGCTGCACCCGTCGACTGGCAGAATATCGCTATCGAATTGATCGATGAATTGCATTTCTGGGTCAGCAAATGTCAGATCGCCGGCCTGACTGTTGATAAACTGGCTGATCTGTACCTGCAAAAAAATAAATTGAATCAACTGCGCCAGGACCGTGGTTATGGCAGCACCTATCAGAAAGTCGATGACCACGGCGTGGAAGACAATAAACGTATGAAAGATCTGCTGGGTGAATAAATATAAATGTAAAGCAAATGGTACCCATGAAAACAAAATCCAGTTTACCAGAATGGACTCATTCCAGGAATAAGTCTGTCTTCGAATTTCACATTTCCAAACAGGTCAGAGATTTTTACCAGTTGGATGAAGTTCTATTTGCCCAAACCGGTAATGTAATTTTTATGAATTTCTTCATGGTACGGATTTTTGCAGACAAAATGAACCGCAAACGAGATTTGATTTCATTTCCCGAGCAGGCTGTCAAAGCGGGACAATTATACGCCATGGGTTTGATTGATGAAATTCTGCACTATGTTGCCGGACTTTATAAAGAGCAACGGCAGTCCAATATCTTCAGTTTGGCACTGGATTGGCTGCAAAACAAGTTCAGTCCGCAGCAACTGGATCAGACCCTGTTGCAGTTCATTATTGAGTTCCCACCTGTGGCTGTATATAAAAATAAAATAACGGCCGCGGATTACCTGCAGGGAAGCAGAGACGGTATCCCCAACCGGGAAGTAGTGCTGGAGGAATTGCTGTTGCTCTCCCTGTCCAATGCCAATCCAGCCTTTGGTCCGTTCAAAGAATTGTTTAACGATACCACTCTTAACAAAGAAACCTCCTACCGCTTGCTTATAAATGCACTGGATGATTTCTTTAAAGAACAATCTTTTTTTGGACCAGAAAATCAGTCGTTATTTGAAATGCTGCGTACACCAGCAGTCAGATTTCCCCATTCGCTTACGGCGCAATTGGAATTTATTCTCAGACACTGGGGTTCATTTTTGTCCAAGTTCATTCTCAAACTGTTTGGCAGTCTGGATATGATCAAAGAGGAAGAAAAAGCGATTTTCGGTGGCGCAGGTCCGACCTTGCTCGCCGATTACTGGAAATTATTGGCCCTGGAAGAGGAATATGAACGTTTCAGCACTGATCTGGACTGGATGCCTAAAGTGGTAACGATTGCTAAAAGCGTGTATGTCTGGCTGGACCAACTTTCAAAAAAATATCTAAGATCCATCACTAAATTAAATGAAATCCCTGATCAAGAACTGGATCTACTGGCCCGCCGGGGATTTAATTCATTATGGCTAATCGGCATTTGGGAAAGAAGTCCTGCTTCCCAGAAGATCAAACAAATCTGCGGCAACCCGGAAGCGGTCAGTTCGGCCTATTCTCTATATGATTATATCATTGCCAACGACCTTGGTGGCGAAGACGCCTTACGCGATTTAAGACACCGCGCCTGGCAGCGCGGTATCCGTCTGGCCAGCGATATGGTACCCAATCACACCGGCATTTATTCCAAATGGGTCATTGAGCATCCCGACTGGTATATCCAGACCAATTATCCCATCTATCCTAAATACGCTTTTAATGGTTCTAATCTTTCCCAGGATGACCGGGTTGGTCTTTATATAGAAGATGGCTATTGGAACCGCACCGACGCAGCTGTATTATTTAAACGCGTTGATCATTACACCGGGGATACCCGTTACATTTATCATGGCAATGACGGCACCAGCATGCCCTGGAACGATACGGCC
>CAYSHN010000455.1:0-3577 GCA_964430815.1 uncultured Calditrichota bacterium
TATTTTTATCAAGGGCGTGGTGATGATTATAGTCATTTGAGTTGGGCCTGAAAATGTTTGAACGAATCCGGAGTAATGATACCACCAGAAACTATCCATTTCATGGCCTCTTCCACGGTGATATCAAGCATAACGACTTTGTCTTTAGGCACCATAATAAAAAACCCTGATGCTGGATTTATGGCAGCGATAATCAGGATACTGAACATCTCTTCCCGGGTTTGCGGGTGAATTATTTCACCATTAACCAAACCGACGGACCAGACATTTTCTCTGGGGTATTCAACCAGTACTACTTTCTTGCTCAGCTGTTTTTCCTGGCCGGAAAAGGTCTGCAGGATCTGTTTCACTGAACCGTAGATTGATTTTACCAGGGGGATATGCAAAACCAGCTTCTCACCGAATTGGAATAATTTCCGGCCCATATAGTTGGTTACCAGCATTCCGGTCAGCAGGATCAACCCCAGGATAATCAGAATACCGATACCAGGTAACCAATAACCAAAATACGGTTTTAAATAGGGGAGCAACAAATTGTCCAGAAAATTAAATATTGCTTTAATGACCACAATGGTTATGACCAGCGGGACAAAAAATAATATACCCGAAAGGAAATAGTTTTTTGATTTTTTCTTTATATTCTGCCAAAAAGCCATAGCTACCGCAACTAAAACTTTAAAATGATTTAAAATGAAAACGTGGATTGACGGTGATGATCACGGCAATCCACGTTGTGTTGATATCGTGCTATGTTATATTTCAGATCATCGATTCTACGGAGTTGATGGTTGTTCCGATTGTACGGAATCCGGTTGAACAGGTTCCGGTTGTGGTACCGCTGCCGGATTGACCATGATGCTGGCAGTTGTTTCGGCTGAATCGGTACCGTCGGAAACGGTTACGGTAACTTTATAACTGCCGGCCTGGCTGTCACCCGGCTTCCAACTGAATTTTCCGCTGCTGGCGTCAAAAGTTGCACCGGCGGGCAGATCCGCAGCCTGGTAGTTTAATTTATCATTGTCCAGATCGGAACCTCTGAAATTAAGTTCTATGGTTTCTCCGACAGTTGCGGTTACCGGACTAACACTCAGCAATTCAGGTTTGCGATTAATGTTGTTTACATTTATGGTCAGGATAGAAACTTCCTCGGTTGTACCATCGTTAACTTTTACCTTAAAGGCATATTCACCGGCCTGGGTATAATCGGGAGTCCAGGAGAACTCACCGCTGCTTTCGTTGATAGCGGCACCTCTGGGTGATTCTTCGAGTGAGTATTTTAACCGGTCATCCTTATCTTCGTCACTGGCGGTTATAATCATTGTTATCGTTTCATTTTCATTGATTTCCCTGGTTTCGATAGGCTGGAGAACGGGTTTACGATTCACATTGGTGACCGAAAGCGCTAAAGGTGTTTCAGCACTCAGATTGCCACTATCAGTTACTTTTAGATTGATGGTATATTCACCAGCCTGTGTAAAATCAGGAGTCCAGGAGAAAGCGCCGCTGGTGGCATCCAGAGTAGCGCCAGTGGGAAGATTATCACACGAAAATTTAAGTTGACCGGTGTCTTCCTGATCCGGATCAGTTGCTGCAGCGGTGAGGCTAAAAGGTGTATTCTCAGCAATCGTCGATTTGACCAATGGCTTAAGTTCCGGTGAGCGGTTCACATTATTGACTGTAATACTGAAGCTTTTCTTGATCATTAATCCACCGGGATCAGTCGCCGTCATTTCAATATTACTGTATACTCCGGCTTGATCATAAGTAGGTCTCCAGCTTAGTTCACCATTGATTTCATTAAATTCTGCACCAGCCGGTAAATTAGCTGCTGTCAATTGTAATCTGCCCTGATCTTCTTCGTCCGGATCACTGAAAATAACCTGCAGATTAAGTTCCTGATTTTCGTCAACTGTTTGATCGGTGATTAGCTGGATCTCTGGTGCACGGTTCACGTTGTTTACGGTTAAATTCAAGGGTTGTTTTACGGTGAAGGCACCATCACTACATGAAATTTCCAGATTATATTGACCGGCCTGATTAAAGGCAGGGGTCCAGGAAAGAGTCCGCGAAGCCGCATCAAAAGTCGCACCTGTTGGTAAATTTTGTGCAGCGTAAAGTAATTTTTGTGCGTCTTCCTTATCCGGGTCTTCTCCGGGAGGTATGGTAATACTAAAAGGAGAATTTTCTTCCAGTGTCTGAGCGATTAAGACATTGAAAACAGGAGTACGATTAACATGATTCACGGTAATCTGTACATCCTCATCGATAGTCAATCCTGCTGGATCGGTATTAGTGAACTTTAGAGTATACAGGCCTGACTGGTCAAAATTTGGTGTCCATTTAAAATCAGCCGCAACCGGATCAAAAACCGCACCTTCAGGTAATTGAGAAACGCTTAATTTCCATAGACCGGCATCTTCTTTATCCGGATCACCGGCGGTAATTTTAAATTCTAGTACTTTATTTTCATCAACCACTTTGGCAATGATTGGTTCGAGTGTAGGTGGCCGGTTAATGTGTTTTACTGTAATTTGCGCGGTTTTTGTATCGGAAAGGATTCCATCAGTAATCGAAATTTGTGGTGTATAATCCCCGGATTGATCATAACCGGGTGTCCAGGTAAATGTATTCTCAACCAGGGTCGCTCCGTCCGGTAATTGTTTAGCGCTGTATTTTAATTTATCCTGATCTTCTTTATCCGGATCACTGCCTGACACTGTAAAGGTTAACAGTTTATCCTCATCCACAGTCTGTACGGGTATGTCAGCCAGCACCGGCGGACGGTTAATATTATTAACAGTGACAGTAAAAGATTTTGAGTCACTCAAACCGAAAGGATCCGTCACCGTTATAGAAATCTCAAGGTAACTGCCGGCTTGATCATAGGAAGGAGTCCAACTAAAGCGCAGCGAATCAGCGCTGAAATTTGCTCCTAGGGGTAAATTTTGTGCCGTGAATTTCAAGCGATCCTGATCTTCAATATCGGGATCGGTAGCAGAAACCATGAATGATAGTAGCTTTTGTTCATCACCAGTTTTTGCCGCAATGGATTCGAGAACTGGAGGCCGACTCATATTATTGACAGTAATATTCATCACGGTAGAATCAGATTGTTTACCGGCGGTAATGATAAATAACAAGTTCTGATATTCACCGGCCTGATCATAAGTAGGGGTCCAGGTAAACTGACGCCGGGCGGCGGTAAAAACCGCACCTTTAGGAAGATTCCGGGCGGAGAAAGCGATGATATTCTGATCTTCCTTATCCGGATCACTACCTTCTACATTAAATTCCATGCTCTGATTTTCGTCAACTGTTTTGTTCTCGATCGCCGCGATTACCGGTTTACGATCCACATGGAGCACGGTAATTGTCGAAGCATCGCGGGCAGTAGCACCAGGGGGATCTTTGACTATGAAATCGATAGAATAAACAGACCAAAAAGAATCATACCATCAGGTAAAATAAAAAGAAAAAATTCAGCTTTTTATGCACTTGCATTGTATTTAATAGCAGATGCTTTGGCAATAATATTTCTAAATTATTATATGATTCTTTTAGCTCTCTTTAATACTTT
>CAYSHN010000456.1:0-3576 GCA_964430815.1 uncultured Calditrichota bacterium
AGAATAAAAGTCTATTACCGGACAACCTTTATCTGCTGCGACCTGTTGAATCATGGGAATAATGTCGGTAGTAATGATCGAATCATTAATACTGTAAGCATCACTGAAGGCAGGTGGTGGAAGACACAACCAAACTACTGGTGAGCTTGGTAGTGTCCGGAAGGTATCGACCATATCTTTGTAATCATCAACGAATTCACCTTTATGATCGTCCCAATTAAAGTACTTGCTGTCATTGGTACCCAGCATAATGGTCACAATATCAGGGTTGAATTCCAGAGCGTCCTTAAAAAGTTGTTCATTCCAGATGGGAAAATCACCATTACGTAGCAAGGTGCGTCCCGATACTCCACAATTCTTCACCCACAAGCCATTTCCAAGTAACTTCCCAAGTTGTGCAGGATAACCATAGATAGTTGGATCACCGGCTGCAGTACCTTCGGTGATGCTATTACCCACACAAGCTACCCGGATCGTATCGGTCTGCGCTTGCAGCGGGAAGATTGCTATGCTGCCAAAAATGAAAAACAGCGAGCAGGTTAAAAGGACAAATATTCGCTTTGACATTTTTGTCCCCTTTTCCGGATATTAGATTTGATTTTAAAACATAAGGATATCATAAATTATTTGCCGTCTGTTAATTAAATACTTTTCAAAATACATATTCTTAACTAAATGTTCAATGACTTCTTTAGTACGCGTTATTGACAAATAAAAATTAATGATCCGAAGTCAGCGACTTCATCAATCCGTACATAAAGTCCACACCGCTGTAAAATTCACTGGTGAGTATGTGTTCATCCTGGCCGTGAGCACGGATATCAGCCGGATCACCAAACATACCGGAAATACCGTAAACCGGTATCCCGGCCCGCCGCAGGTACTTGCCGTCCGTAGCCCCGGTGGACATGACCGGTGTGACAATAACCCCGGGCCAGATCAGCCTGATCTGATTCTCCACGGCGTCAATGACATCTTTACGCAGTGGCGACAAGGGACTGAGAAAAGGTTGATAAAGGCGGGTGATGGTGATCTGTGAATCAGCAACAGCCTGCTGAAGACCGGCCAGTACGTTCTCAGGATTGTCATCCGGAAGCATACGGCAATTTACAATCGCCCGGGCACTTTGCGGCAAGGCATTCTCGGCATGCCCCGCGCTCAGCAGAGTAGCCACACTGGTTGTACGCATAATAGCGTTGTAATAGGGTGAGTACTCGGCTAACCGTCTGGCTGCTGCAGTATCAGCCGGAGTTTTAAGAATGGCCAGCATATCAGACTTAACCTGGCCAGTCTCCCGAGGAGCAGAACGCTCAAGGAATGTGCGAGTTGTCTCATTAAGCCTGATCGGAAAATTGAATTGCGACAGACGAACCAGGCCGGCAGCCAGACGATAAATGGCGTTCTCCCTGACCGGCAGGGAACTGTGGCCGCCTTTGTTATTCACTTCCAGCCTGTAACTGAGGTAGACCTTCTCGCTGGTCTGAACTTCCAGTGTCGTATGTTCACCATTTTTCAGGGTTCCCCCTCCGCCGTCGGGATTAATACAGTATTCGGCATCGATGAGTTTGCGGTGATTAGTCAGCAGCCATGCTACACCGTTATAATCACCCCCTTCTTCATCTTCGGTCAAAGCCAGGATGATATCGCGGTTGGGAATATACCCCTCCTGTTTCAAGCGGATAAAGTTTGTCAGCAGATCGGCATCTTCGCATTTCATGTCGGTCGTTCCGCGGCCGTAAAAATAGCCGTCCTGTTCAATAAATTGGAATGGATCCATAGTCCAATCCTGACGATACGCTTCAACAACGTCCAGATGGCCGATGAATAGGATGGGAAGATGTTTTCCAGTACCGCGGTAACGTACAACCAGGTTTTGATGCATCTGCCCAGGACCGATAACCTGAATATCACTATCTGGAAAACCGGCGGTCAGAAGCCGTTTAACCATTGCTTCCGCGGCTCTGGTGCTGCCGTAATTGACAGTCGTATTGATCTCGATCAATTCGCGAAAAATGTCACGGGCCAGTTTTTGTTCTGCTGTCAGTGCTTTTAGATTAATAGATGACTGACCCCGGATAGCTGGACCGGATATATAAATAGCAGTAATTACTATATAAAAAAGTAAAAGTATTTTTCTGTGCATAAATCGCTATAAAATGCTGAACAGCCAGGGTCGGGGAATCGCTAAAGTCATTAACACGGCTCCGAGCAGGGCCATATTTTTAAGAAAATTAGTCCTTTCACCCATTTTTTGCTGGACATCCGCGATTTTCCAAAAATTATGCATCATAAAAGAAACCGGCAGCAAAAAAGCTGCCAGCAGAATAACACCAACAACGGGATATACGCCAAGTATAAAACTCAATCCACCCAATACAAGCATCGACCCGGTAAGGGCGACCGAGACTGAAGGCAGGGGCACCCCCTTCATTTTTGAATAATTGGACATCATCTCCAGTTGCCTGAAATGATTATAGCCACTGTAAAGAAAAAAGCAACCCAAAATGATTCTACCGATGACAAATAACGATTCCATATATTTACCTCCATATTTTAAAATACATGATTGGTATAAAATATATCTTAAGATTCCAATAGCTTTTTCCCGTATCTCTTAATGCAGACAGCTAGCGTCCTCGAACAGGGATAAGTACGGATAAGACGGATTGTAATGTTTCTGTATGAATGTCTCGGCTTTTTTCAGGTACAATTCTTTTCCCAATTTGTCGACAATCGGGATCAGCATGCGCTCGGACTCACATAGCAGCGGCGAGATTTTATTGATATTACCGGTGGTTTGCCAGTTCAAACAGCTGCAGTCATTATTGCAGCGGTGATTTAAAGCGAAGTTCGTACAGGCTTCATCTTTTATTCTAGATTGATCAAAAAGGGCAGTCCGCTTTTCTTCATTAATACCCTGATGGATATCCCCTATGCTATAATCCGGATGATTATGACCATTGCCCACGAATTGTACACAGGGGTACAATTTCCCGTCAGGTGCAATGGAGATCTGACGCTGGGCCAGAGCACAGCGGAAACATTGAGCATCCTTTCTTTTAATATGTGTGGCCAGTTTAACCTCAAACGGACTGAAATAAAATTTATGTCCGGCCAGAGTCCACTGCCGGTAAAGATCAGCTATTATCAAATATTCTTTTTTCAGGATACCCAGATCATGATCAGTCCATTGATCGGCATAATTCAAAGAAGCGATCAGGTATTTAAAGCCTTTATTGAACAGGAATTGTACGGAATCGGCATAATAAGGTACAGTTCGCATCGTCACGGCCAGCAATACATTGGCATAGGGTTGATAACGGAGCAGTATCGAGGCAATAGAATCAAGTTTAGCGAAGGTGGATTGCTGACTGACCGTATGCCGGTGAGCGTCCTGAGCATTTTTAATGCCATCGAAACTAAGGGCGATCGACAGCCGCAGATCCGTAGCCTTTTTAATGAATGGTTCATCCAGGAGTATACCATTGGTCACCATCTTGGTGTGGTAAACAAAGCCGATTGACTTTTCCAGACGTTTACATTCGTTGATGGCTTGAAAAATCTGATCCTGGCAGA
>CAYSHN010000457.1:0-3565 GCA_964430815.1 uncultured Calditrichota bacterium
AGGGAAAGCGCCAAACATTTCCCAGACCAATGGCCGAGCCAGCACCGGCCATAATAAATCCGAATTTCGAACCCCATTGTTCGCGTTGATTTTCCATCGCCGCTCAGTCCTGATTAAATTGATTAATTTCGGTCTATATTGGTTGTTCAGAATATAAGAAATATAATTAAAATTATTTGAGAAAAATTGAGTCGATTCAAAATTTTAACGGGTTAGGATTTTAATAACAATAATTGCAGTTAGAATAAAGATGTTTTATTTTATAATTTAAGTAAGATTTTTGAACATATGACCGATAAAAAGACAATTTACCTGGATTATGCAGCCAGTACTCCGCTCGATGAGGAAGTTTTAAAGGTGATGATGGAGGTTGAAAGAGAATTCTATGCCAATCCTTCCAGTGTCCATTATCCCGGTCAGCGCAGTAAGGTGGTTTTGGAAAATGCCCGGCGAACAATTGCCGAATCGATTCAGGCACGAGCTCAGGATGTTATTTTTACCAGTGGTGGTACTGAAAGCAATAATATAGCCTTGATCGGCACCGCCCGGGCTAACCGCTCAAAAGGTAACCATATTATTACCACTGCTATCGAACATCCGTCGCTGTTGGAATGCTGCAAATTTCTGGCAACGGAAGGTTTCCGGATAACGTATTTAGCAGTGGACCAGCAGGGGCAAATTAATTTAACCGAATTGCAGTCCAGCCTGACCGCTGATACGATTCTGGTATCGGTGATGCTGGCTAATAATGAGACCGGCTGTATTCTACCCATCTGGGAAATAGGTCAAATATTAAAGGCCAGGAAAATTCTATTTCACTGCGATGCCGTACAAGCGTATAGTAAAATAGATATTTCAGTCATTGAGTCGAATGTCGATCTTTTATCCCTCTCGGCTCATAAGATATATGGACCCAAAGGAATAGGGGCCCTTTATATCGGTAATAATATTCCGTTTGAAAAAATAATGTATGGTGGTGCCCAGGAATTGAACCGCCGGCCCGGAACAGAAAATATTGCCGGTATAGCGGGTTTTGCCGCCGCGGTCCGGCAAATGGATAAAAACCGATCTGAACGAAAACGGATCAAAGATTTGCGTGATTACCTGGAAAATGAGTTAAAGCGCCAAATACCGGCTATTGGCATCAACGGTGAGCAGGCGCCCAGATTATTTTCACATGCCAATGTCTATTTTCCATTCATTAGCGGTGATCTACTGATGATGAACTTGGATATACAGGGGATTGCAGTGTCTGTGGGTTCGGCTTGCAGTTCGGGATCCGTACATCCTTCCCATGTTTTAACCGCCATGGGGTTGGATACGCAAAGAATAAACGGGTCGGTGCGTTTTTCATTGGGCCGTTTCAGCACCACAAGGCAAATCGAACAGACCATTTCTGCTTTAGTTAAAATATACCAGGACAGATCAAAGGGTGTAGCCTAATGTATGATGATGAATTAAGCGGTAAGGCATATGATTCACGCCTGTTTAAACGGTTGATGAAATTTGCCGTACCATATAAAAAACTCGTTTTTTTTGGTATTATTCTCACCCTGCTTGCTTCTTTTTTACAACTGCCGGGACCTTATATTACCAAACTGGCCATCGATAAGTATATTACCGTAAAAAATTTATCAGGTTTATATTTGATCCTGATTTTATATCTGCTGATTATGGGTCTGGTCTTCATCAGTCAGTTCTTGCAGATCTATGTCACACAATATTTTGGCCAGAAATTGATGTACGATCTGCGTTCAAAAATATTTGGACATTTACAATCCCTTTCCCTGAGATTTTTTGATAAAAATCCGGTGGGCCGCTTAATGACCCGGGTTACTTCCGATGTAGAGTCGTTGAACCAGATGTTCACGCAAGGGATCGTGACCATTTTTGGCGATGTTTTTCTGCTATTCGGCATCATCATTTCCCTGGTTTACCTGGATTATCGATTAGCCTTATGGACTTTTTCGGTAATTCCCTTTCTATTCATCATCACTTTTATTTTTCGGGCCCGGGTACGGGTTGCCTTCCGTGATATCAGAAAATGGCTGGCCCGAATAAACTCCTATATGCAGGAAAATCTGACCGGCATGAGTATTGTACAGGTCTTCAATCGTGTCGGAGAAAATTATAAAATATTCAGGGATATAAACTATGAACATACTAAATCCAATGTGCAAACCGTATTTTACTATGCGATATTTTATCCAGCGATCGAATTGGTTAGTTCCATTGCCATTGGTCTGGTGATCTGGCGTGGTGGTATTTTTAAAGGACAGGGACTGACTACTTTTGGTGCTCTGGTAGCTTTTATTCAGTATGCGCAAATGTTCTTTCGCCCGATCATGGATTTGTCAGAAAAATACAATATTCTTCAGCAGGCTATGGCTTCAGCGGAGCGACTTTTTAAATTGCTGGATACCAAACAGGATATTGTTGCACCAACTCATCCGGCACCGGTCAAAACGATTGATGGGGAAATTGTATTCCGGAATGTATATTTTGCCTATAATGCTGAAGACTATGTTTTAAAGGATATAAATTTTAGTTTACAGCCAGGGGAAAGTGTTGCTCTGGTCGGTCACACCGGGGCGGGCAAGACAAGTCTGATCAATATTCTTGGCCGGCAGTATGAAATAAAATCCGGTGATATCCTGGTTGATGGGATATCGATTAAAAATTGGGACCTGGTTTCTTTACGACGACAGATGGCGGTAGTATTACAGGATGTATTTTTGTTTTCCGGCACCATCCGGGATAATATCCGTCTTGGTGACCAGAGCATTAGTGACGAGCGAATTGAATGGGCAGCACGACAGGTGAATGCTCATACCTTTATTGAAAATCTTCCGCTTAAATATGATACGCAGGTTAAAGAGCGCGGCATGACTCTTTCAATGGGCCAAAAACAGTTGATCTCGTTTGCCCGGGCTCTGGTTATTGATCCCCGTATCCTGATACTGGATGAAGCGACCTCCAGCGTGGACACCGAAACGGAAATACTGATACAACAGGCCCTGGAAGTCTTGATGAACGACAGAACTTCATTGATTATTGCTCATCGTCTATCCACGATTAAACATGTCGATAAAATTATAGTGGTGCATAAAGGAAAAATACGGGAAATGGGATCGCATCAGGAATTAATCGACCGTAAAGGATTGTACTATCAGTTATACTTATTACAGTACAAATCACAGGAACTGGTTGCCGAACGGAGTAGTCTCAGTAAAGATTTGTTATACTAAGCGAAGATCAAGACACGCACTGACCTCTTGCAGTAATTCCATAACAGGGACTAAGGGACTCAGGTACTAAGGTACTTTTTACTTTGTGCCTTAGTGCCTCAGTGCCTATTGAGCTTGCTTAGCCACAAAATCTTCCAGCATCTTTAGAGTAAGTGATTTTGGACGTTCCAGAGCCTGTCCGAGCGCCCGATCCCAGATTAGATTAGACAGAACACCTAGCGCACGACCAACACCGAACATCACTGTGTAAAAATCATATTCCTTTACTCCATAATACCATTGCAGCACGCCGGAATGAGCATCCACATTAGGCAAGG
>CAYSHN010000458.1:0-3537 GCA_964430815.1 uncultured Calditrichota bacterium
ATTGAATATGGAACGGTGTTAGAAAAATATAATAGTAAAGCTGTGGCAGTCAAAGGACTGGATGTGGCATCTGGATTACCACGACAATTAATAGTCAGCAATAGTATTTTTATCGATGCCCTTAAAGATATAGTTGAAATTATGGTTTCGGCAGTGATCAATACGATCGAAAAGTTGCCATTGGAGTTGTTAAATGACATTCTGGAGCGGGGAATTATCCTGACTGGTGGAGGATCTTTATTGAAAGGATTGGATGAACTGATCAGTGCCCGTACCATGTTGCCGGTTCAGGTCGCGGAAAATGCCCTGTATACGGTTGCTGCAGGTACCAAAAAAATATTGAATAATTTTCATTTTTATAAACGTATTTTGATGAAACGCCATTAAAAATATAACTCGCAGATTTTAAACATCCATTATTCCTTTCCAGCAGATCTATTCCACGTCCAGCAAACAGTGATTTACCTCCCTGCTTTTAACTTGCATTTAAAAACCGCTTTCTTTAAACTAACTTAAAAAAAGTATACACAGTTTTGTTCCTTCCAATGAGGTACTTCTTTATACATGCGATTAAATATAGGTTCAAATTATTATAGCAGCAGATCCAGACTGCTCTTTTTTTCTTTTTTATTATTTAATTTTTCTTTTATTGTGGCCCAGGAATGGATTAAAACCGGCATTACATATATAATCAATACCGATTTTGAGCGAGCTTTAAAACTGTACCGGGATGAGATTAACATCCGGCCGCAAGATTATCGCGCTCACTTTTATCTGGCCGCTGCATTAAATTCGCGAATGGTCCATTTTGAAGATCAGGATGGGCAAAATCAATTTGATCAGGCTATTGACAGAACAATAGAATTGATCCAGCAACAGCTGCATTCCGAAACCCTGCGTGATTCGGTAAAGCTGAGCCAATACTGGTTTTATCTGGGTAGCGCCTATGGTTACCGTGCTTATAATCAGGGTAGCAATGGAAAATGGTTTGCCGCCTTGTCTAATGGCTTGAAAGCTGCAGATTATTTACAAAAAGCCATTAATGAAGATTCGACCCTGTATGATGCTTATCTGGGGATCGGCACTTATAAATACTGGCGTAGAAGCAAGTTAAGTTTTATCTCCTGGCTTCCTTTCTTTCCCGATGCCCGGGAGAAGGGAATCCAAATGATAAAGAAAACTGCTGATTCAGATTGTTTAAGCCGCGATCTGGCTAGACATCAACTGGTTTATATACTGCTGGATTACGGGTGGAATGAAGAAGCTATCACCTATGGCCGGGAATTGGTGGAGGATTATCCCCAGAGTCAGTTCATGCGTTGGGCCCTGGCCCATGCCTATTATAAAAGTAATAAGTACCAGGCTGCAGAAAAAGAGTATTTGTACCTGGCCGAATTGATTAAAAATGATCCCCAGCACAATCCCAATCATCTACTCAATTGTAAATATAAACTAGCAATAATCTACTGGGCCCTGAATGATTATACCCAGTGCCAGCAACAATGTGCAGCTATTATTGAATTGTATAACAACGATTCGGCCAGAGAGAAATTTGATAAGATAGAGCAGGTACATAAATTATTGCGCCAGGTTCAGTCTGAAACAGGATCAGTTACCAAGGAGCCGAAAGATCGCTGAGCCATTTTTACGCTGGAGAATTTTTTAGATATCCCGGTGAAGTCGAGGCCATATTGGCGCTGTGATTTACTATTTCCCTGAAGGGAGGAAGGCATGGTTCAATTTGGATTCCTCGACTGGTTATGGATTGTCTTATTTTTAATCCTGATGACCGGTTGTGGTATTTTATTCTATCGTCTGGGTAAGCGATCCGAATCTGATTTTTTTCTGGCCGGACGGGGATTACCCTGGTGGCTTCCAGCCTCATCGGTTTATGCAACACATACGGCCACCGATACCCCCATGTGGGTATCGGGAGTCATTTACCAGTATGGTTTTGCAGGAATCTGGTATACCTTTTTTTCAGCCTGGTGTGCTATCAGTGCTTTCGTGTCTACACGGATTTTCAGGCGCTCGTTAGCCTATACGCAGGCGGAATGGAATACCTTGCGTTTTGGTGGTCTGGGTGCAGAAATGTTGCGCGGGTGGATTTCGGGCTGGCAGGTCTTTATGAATATGTTTATCCTGGGCTGGGTCGGAATTGCCATGGGTAAGGTCTGCCATTATCTTTTCGGTTGGGATGAATGGATAGGTCTGATGCTCTTCTCATCTATTTGTGCCATCTATGTACTGGCAGCCGGTTACTGGGGTGTAGTAATGGCCGATTTTCAACAGGGGGTGATCGCCTTTGCAGTGATCCTGATAGTTTCAGTCTGGGGGATTATTGCCGCTGGTGGCCCTGCCAATATTGTAGGCAAGCTTATGGAGATGGGGGAAGGATGGCGCTTAAGTCCGTTTGGATTTACGGGTTGGTTTAGTGGAAATTTCCCTATAGCTTGGTTTATTACTATGCTGGTGATCGCCATACTGGGGGGGTTCGGAATGGGTACGAATATTGACTGGTATGTGGAAGCACAGCGTATCCAATCAAATCGGACCCTCCGTGATGCCAGTTACAGTATCTGGTGGGGAACGGCATTTGTCCTTACCCGTAATTCAATATGGGCAGCAGCAATACTGGGCTTCTATGTACTTGCTCCGGGACTGACCAATGCTGCGGATTATGAAATGGGGTGGTTTCGGCTGGGATTTGATTATATGCCGGCCGGCATGCTGGGTTTCTTCTTTGCGGCAATTATCGCTATTCATATTTCAACCATTGCCACTCATTTAAATCTGGGCGCGATGTATGCCACCCGGGATTTATATCACCACTATTTCAGACCCCAGGCTAAACAGAGGGAATTGATCTGGGTGGGCCGGATTGCAACTTTGATTCTGTTACTGGGTTCCTTCTATTACGGGCTAATGATGGAGGAGATCACCTCCTGGTTAATTTTTGCCTTATGGATTATGGCTGCCGGAATCTGGCTGCCGAATATTCTGCAAGTGGTCTGGTGGCGTTTTAATGCCTGGGGCTATCTATCCGCCTGGATTGCCAATCTAGGGCTGAGCTGGCTGGTGGTGTGGATCTTACCGGAATTTGGTCTTCTTCCTGACTTACCGGATTACCAGCAATTCTGGCTATTGATGATCCTGGGAGCATTGATTTATCTGCCCATTACTTTTTTAACTAAACCGGAAAAAATGGATCATCTGGTAAAGTATTATGTGATGTCGCGGCCAATCGGTTGGTGGACACCGGTTCGCCGTGAAGCAGAAAGAAGAGGTTTACTGCTAGCTATTTCATCGCCCAAGCAGGAGATATAATATGTTCAAAATACGCAGAAACTGGACAGCTCAAGAAGCTGACCAGTGGACCAAGGAAGATTGGATCACTATAGTCGCTTCAGTGCTGGCCTATGTCTTTCTGACTATTGGTACAGGCTTGAGTTTATTGTTGCAATGGTATGGTTTTATACTTTTGATACTGGGTATTATTCTTACGATCTTCATGCACTGGGTAATAGATCCAAAGTT
>CAYSHN010000459.1:0-136 GCA_964430815.1 uncultured Calditrichota bacterium
AGTCAAATTACCATTGAAGTTGCTGGCCGGAGTGATGGTATTTCCTACCCGGCTGTAATTGGTCCCATCCTGTACCGTCAGACTAAATCCAGTCGGATAGGTATTATCCGGATCGGTTACCGTTAAATTGGATAAG
>CAYSHN010000459.1:236-3527 GCA_964430815.1 uncultured Calditrichota bacterium
AGTCAAATTACCATTGAAGTTGCTGGCCGGAGTGATGGTATTTCCTACCCGGCTGAAATTGGTCCCATCCTGTACCGTTAAACTAAATCCAGTCGGATAGGTATTATCCGGATCGGTTACCGTTAAATTGGATAAGGTAATCGTCAGTGCTGTCTCCTCAGGGGTACTCAAGGGGGTCTGTCCGGTGATAACCGGCGGATCATTGACTGCCGTGACACTTACCGTCAGGTTATACGTATTACTATTCGTCGCTCCATCATTAACAATGACAGGGACAGTCAAATTACCATTGAAGTTGCTGGCCGGAGTGATGGTATTTCCTACCCGGCTGTAATTGGTCCCATCCTGTACCGTCAGACTAAATCCAGTCGGATAGGTATTATCGATATCGGTCACTAATAAATTAGCTAGGGTTATTGTTAATGCTGTTTCCTCAGGGGTACTCAATGGTAATTGACCAGTAATGACAGGAGGATCATTAACATTGGTCACCGTAAAGACGGCTCCATCTGAACCAGAGGCATTTCCAGGATCAGTAGCAATAAAAGTAATAGTTTCGCTACCATACCAATTGGAGTTTGGAGTTGATATGGAGATGACACGTGATACAGGATTATAATTTACAATCAATTGGATATTTCCGGAATAATTCCAGGTCATCTGGGCATCGGTATTATCGACATCTAGAACATAATTATCCAGACTGATAGTCGTAAAAGCACCTCCTTCAGGAATGGTCTGATCTGGAATTCCACTCACCACCGGTGCATCATTGACATTGACAACATTCAACGTAAATTGTTGAGTATCGGTTGCATTGTTTCTATCGGTCACCCGCACCTGGATTAGATTATCACCGACATTGTCATTAGTTGGTATCCATTGAACTAATCCCGAACTGGAATTGACTGTAAGGGTTGCGGGACCTTGTACTTTAGTGTAGGTCAGTACTTCAGCATAATCTGTATCAGTTGCAACAATCTGATAGGTATAGAGTGCATCTTCAGGGGTGGATGTTGTTGGAGTAGAAGTTATATGCGGAACTGTGTTTTGATATTCATAAGCTCCGATATCCGCTGTGGACGTTCCATTGCGATCCCCATCAAAAGGTACCAGATTCCCATCGAAATCGGTTGTCGCAACACCTGTATTCGTCCCAGCGTCAACGAGCGGCGAATTGGCCTTAAAGTGAAAGTTATTCGCACCAGCATTAAGGAAAAGAGGATCAGAGTTTATATTATTTGAACCACTGCCGGAGTATCCGCCCTGTATATCACTATACTGCACGTTGACATCGGCACCGGTCTCCAGGAATATCTGAGCACCACTAACGCTTGCGGTGTTCGCCCATAAAACTGAATTTCGAACATTGGCTGTTGAACTGGCCAGGGCACCAATTCCCCCTCCATAAGGAGCTGAATTACGATAAATAAGGTTATTAATGATCGTTGGTGATGCAGTGCCATTAACACCGATACCGCCTCCGTAATACGATGCTTGATTATCACGAATTACATTGGTCCGGATCAGGACGTTGGTTGAATTAATGCTATAAATTCCTCCTCCGAAGTAACCCGAGTTATTTAAAAACACATTTTTTTCAATATTCACAACGGCCGCACAAGCTTGGATAAAAATACCACCACCATATTGTGGGTTTGCTATATTATTATCAAAGACATTACCTTCAACGGTGATCGTTCCGGAAGATACCACATAACAATAAATACCACCTCCTCGAATCCCTTGATTATAGTAAAAATTATTGTTTCTGACGATCAGGGGTGCTCCATCTGTAGCAATAGCACCACCTTCCCCAATTGCCGTATTGTTTCGGATCTGGCAATTTTCGATCGTGGGGTTACTCGTGCCACCGACATAGATAGCCCCACCCCACACATTGGCACTGTTGTTTTGAATACGACAATGATCAATGACTGGAGAACTGCCCAAAATCCTGATAGCACCTCCAGACGTATCAGGGGGAGCCGCATCGGCTTTACCATCGGTAATTACGCAGTACGATAAGTTGGATACCGCGTCAGTATAGTATAGTTTTATACCACCCCAATTCTCGTGACTAGGTAAATCCCTGACAAAATAGACCGAATCACCAAGAACTCCGTTGGCATACAAAGTACCCTCTACAGAAAATATATAATTCCCTTGAAACCGGACTTGTACACCAGACTGAATGGTGAGGGTTTGACCATTGGGTACGGTTATATTACCGATGACGTAGTACGGTTGGTTAGCGACTGTCCATGTTCCTGAGACATTTCCACTTACAATATCTGCCTCGGATACAGATACTGCACCAATCAAAAAGATTAAAACAAATAGGTATAATCTTTTCATTTTATAATCCTTTCAATATATTTAACAGTAACTTTGAACAGAATGAATCATCTAAATATTTATGATAATGAATATTAACATGCTACTCAAAAATAAATGTGACAGAAAACACTTTTAAGTGAGCAAAAAATGTATATAAGATCGTTAATCTTCTTATCCAGCTACTTGATTAATAAAGATTAATAAGCGTATGATAATTTTGCTAAAAATTTCACTAGTTCAATCGCTATGACCTGACGACCCAGTGTATTTAGATGACCTGCGTCATCGGTGTACTCAAAGAATAATGCCGGATATTCATTACCATTATAACTATATAATTCACGTCTACCATCTAAGTAGGTTGATTCGATCCTGGCAATATCAAATATCGGTTCCTCTTTATAATAATTATGAAGCAACTCATTATACTCATTTCTTTTAATATTATCCAGCGGAGAATAATCTTTGCGACCGATAGCTTTTTTCACCACGCGTTTAAGTTTTAGATACCAGCTGACCTTCTGGGATATTAAAGGTACGGTAAAATGGATAATCTTTATTTCTGGATTTTTTATTCGCAAACTATCTATTGTAGTTTTGTATAAATCTAATATAGCTTTGACATTACTATTTCTATCTATATCAACAAAACAGAATTTAAAGAAGGCATACTCTAATCCAGGAGTCAATTTATTATTAATGGTCTGAATAAAATCACGACACTTTGACTGTGGATCATAATTATCACCAACATAAGAATGAGCAAAATAGTAGTCTGGTAAAGTCTGGGCCTGGTGCAGATTTATAATGTTAAGATGAACTTCCGGATATTTCTTTAAAATATCCTGTAGTCCTTCAATAATATTCTCTCCAACGGACATATGGCCAAAATATATTCTATGTTTTTGAATTATTTGCAAATCGTGCTTCAACTCATCATTATATTTTTGT
>CAYSHN010000460.1:0-3517 GCA_964430815.1 uncultured Calditrichota bacterium
TTTGATATAACCGGCACTATGTGGCTAGTATATCTGACCTTCGTTTATGGACTTAAAGGTATCTGGATCCCCTGGTTATGGCCGGTATTCAATCAAATTTTCCTGATGGTCTATATGTCCAAATGGATGCGTCGTTCGAATGTGCTGACAGGTGCGGAATGGATCAATACCCGTTTTGGTATGGGTAAAGGGGCCGTCCTGGCTCACATCAGTGTGGTCGTTTTTGCCCTGGTGAGTGTGATCGGATTTATCGCCTATGATTTTGCCGGTATAGGTAAATTTGCTGCTCTATTTCTACCCTGGGATATCTCTCCGGATACCTATGCCATGATCCTGATGCTGGTGACAGCAATTTATGTCGTGGCTGGGGGTATGTACAGTGTGGTAGTAACCGAACTTCTGCAATTTATGGTGATGACCGTTTCCTGTGTCGGAGTGGCAATTGTAGCAATTTCAAAAACCACACCAGCGCAAATTGCTGCAGCCGTGCCATCCGGATGGAAGGATCTTTTCTTCGGCTGGCACCTCAATCTGGATTGGTCCGGTTTAATCCAGGCCGTAAACACCAAGATTGCAGAAGATGGCTACAGCCTGTTCACAATATTTTTCATGCTGATCTTATTCAAAGGCATTCTGGTCAGTATGGCTGGTCCGGCACCGAATTACGATATGCAACGTGTTCTAGCTACCCGGAATTCGAAGGATGCCTCCAAAATGAGCTGGTTCGTTTCGATCTGTTTGTTCCCAACCCGCTATCTGATGATCACGGGATTTGCTGTACTGGCCCTGGTGTTCTTCAGTACACAGTTAAATGGAATGGGTAGTAATCTGGATTTCGAACAGATTCTTCCTTACACCCTTTCTAATTTAATTCCGGTCGGGTTGCTGGGATTGGTGCTGGCTGGATTACTGGCGGCATTTATGTCCACATTTGCGGCCACAGTTAATGCTGCACCGGCTTACGTGGTAAATGATATTTATAAACGATACATCAATCCTAATGCTCAGAGACGCACATTGATCATAATGAGTTATATTGTTTCCTTTGCTTTCGTGATCATAGGAATTTTCTTCGGCTTGCATGCCAAGGATATTAACGAAGTCACCCAATGGATAGTTTCTGCTCTGTGGGGTGGATATACGGCGGCCAATATTCTGAAATGGTACTGGTGGCGGTTTAACGGCTATGGTTATTTCTGGGGCATGGCCACAGGAATTGCTTCGGCGCTGATACTGTCTAAATTTCCGTTCCTTTATATTTGGATATTCCCGGGCATTGTCAAAAACCTTTATGCTTTATATTCATTCCCGGTTATTCTGGTAATTTCAACACTGGGCTGTATTCTTGGTACCTTCCTCTCCAAACCGGAAGGGGATGAAACCCTAATAAAATTTTATAAGCAGGTAAGACCATGGGGATTCTGGAAACCCATTCATGCTAAGATTTTACAGCAGGAACCCGGATTCAAGTCTGATGCCAATTTCAAGTTAGACATGTTTAATGTAATTATTGGTATTATCTGGCAGACTTCGCTGATCGTAATACCGGTCTATATTGTGCTTCGTGAAGGATTACCGTTTGTTGAAGCTATGGTGATTCTGGTGATCACCACGTTGATTCTAAAGAAAACCTGGTGGAATAAACTGACTGAATGAAGTTACATACCAGGTAGTAACATATCTAATGTATCGGATATAATCAGAATTATGGTCCTGATTTTTAGTGGCCATCTTTCTTGAAAGCGAATAAATCCGTCCGTTTAAAAACCTTCTACAGGGGGAAAAAGAAATACTACGAAAGTAATACTTTTACAGTATTTCTTTTATGCTAGTATCAATCATTGCTTGACAGGCCTCTAAAAATTCGAAAAGTGGTATTTTGCCTATATCAAAATTAATGATTAAACTATGTTTAATGAGATGTTAAAATACTATACCTAAATAAAATTAATTATGTTTATAGTGTATTTGTTTAAGGAATATGGCAAGTGTTTATGTTATTGATGGAAAGGAGTGTAATTAAATTTTTAAAATGTATAGCGGGTAAAAAAATTTTTTGGTTTATACTATTGTTCAACTTGGTAAACCTAGTGCTCATCATATCGTCCTGTTCGAAAACTCCTGATCATAATAAGGATAAAAAAATTGTTGAAAAATTCGGACAACTGCGGGTAGCTGGAAATCAGATTGTCGATCAGCATGGAAATCCGATCATATTACGTGGAATGAGTTTGTTCTGGAGTCAATGGATGGGGAAATATTATAATTATGATTGTATCAAGTGGCTGCGTGATGATTGGCAATGTACGGTGGTGCGTGCTCCTTTGGGGATAGGCAAAGACGGATATCTTGAAAAGCCCGAGCAGGAAATAAAAAAAATTCGTACGGTTATCGAAGCCTGCCTGGATCTGGGGATCTATGTTATCGTGGACTGGCATGATCATTATGCACCTGACCATCGCCAGGAGGCCACAACCTTTTTTAGCACAATAGCATCATTATATGGTAAAGCACCAAATATTATATATGAAATCTATAATGAACCCGAAAAGGTATCATGGAATGATGTGATAAAACCATATGCTGATAGTATCATATCTGAAATCCGCTCGATTGACGCAGATAATCTTATCTTGGTTGGAACTCCGTTCTGGTCCCAGGATGTTGATGTGGCTTCACTTAACCCGGTCTTATTTACGAATATAGCTTATACTCTGCATTATTATGCTACTACTCACCGGCAACCACTCAGAGATAAAGCAACCGTTGCCCTGAATAATGGTGCAGCACTTTTTGTTAGTGAATTCGGTGCCTGTGAATATACCGGTACCGGTATGATTGACCAGAATGAATTAGAATCCTGGTTCAATTTTATGGAGCAGCATAAAATAAGTTGGTGCAATTGGTCAATTGCCGATAAGAATGAAACCTCGGCTGCCTTAAAAAACGGAGCTAAGGCTAGTGGTGGTTGGCTGGATGGCGACCTGAGTGAGTCTGGTCTCCTGATCAGAGATAAAATAAGATCAGGAAATCGATCCATTTTTTCCGCATTAAGCAATTAAAACCTTATAAAGAAAATATTTAATAAATAAGAAAAAAGTCAGTAGGGTGATTTTATGAAATATGGCTATTTTGATGATCAGCAAAAGGAATATGTAATAACCCGTCCGGATACGCCGCTGCCCTGGATCAATTATCTGGGCACCGAAGATTTTTATGGCTTGATTTCCAATACGGCCGGTGGCTATTGCTTTTATCAGGATGCCAGAATGCGCCGGTTGACCCGTTATCGTTATAACAATATTCCTATGGATAGCAATGGACGATATTTGTATATCAAAGATGGTGATTCGGTCTGGAACCCGATGTGGAAACCGATGCGGGTTGCTCTTGACCATTATGAATGCCGCCACGGTTTGGGGTATACCAGAATAACCGGAGAAAAGAATGGACTGGAGGTTTCTGTTTTATATTTTGTTCCATTGGAATCCAGGAATGAAATCTGGCAGGTACAGTT
>CAYSHN010000461.1:0-3509 GCA_964430815.1 uncultured Calditrichota bacterium
TATACCAATAATACCTATTTAACAAAGATTCTGCTACCCCCCCCACCCGCGGGTGTAGATTTGTTACCGGCCGGCTCGGTATACAATTATCCCAATCCTAATACTGCCGATTTTACAATGATTCGTTATTATCTGAGGGAAGATGCGCGTGTACAGATCAGGATATTTGATCTGGCCGGTGATCTGGTCGACAATTTTAGCGGACCGGGTCTGGGGCAACAACATAATGAAGTACGCTGGGTTCTGTCTCATATATCCAGCGGTGTGTATCTTTGCCGGATCGAGGCTAAATCTGACCAGGCAGAGCAAGTACATTTGATTAAAATTCTGGTGATAAAATAAGCCGGCCTTAGATGAAATTCTATTCTTTGATATTGATATTTTTAGTTTATACACTCACTTTTGGTCAAGAGGATGCTACTCCCAATCACCCTGAGTTAGAGTGGAATTCTTATATGACCGAACATTTTGTGGTGCATTTTCATCAGGGGACTTTTCGCACGGCCAGTCTAGTGGGAGAGGTTGCCGAGGATATTTATGGTCCTGTAACCACGCTGTATAATTTTCATCCGGTGGGCAAAATCCATTTTATTATCAGGGATACCGATGACTATTCCAATGGCGGTGCTTATTTTTTTGATAATAAGATTGAAATTTGGGCTGAAAACCTGGACTATGTTTTAAGGGGTACCCGTAACTGGTTGCGGGATGTGGTAACCCATGAATTCACTCATATGATCTCGATCCAAAACTCCATTAAATTTTCCCGCACTTTTCCCTACGGATTTTTCCAATACTTTAATTATGAATCGGAACGACGTAAGGATGTTGTGCGGGGATTTCCCAACGTCCTCGTTTCTTTCCCGGTATCCTCGCTCGATATTCCGATGTGGTTTGCTGAAGGGGTCGCTCAATATCAAGCCCCCGGTGCAAAATACGATTATCGTGATCCACATCGCGAAATGATTATTCGGGACCGGATTATCCATCAGGCCTTTTACAATTATGAAGACATGGGAGTTTTTGGAAAAACAGGCCTCGGAAATGAATCGGCTGTATATAATTTTGGGTATTCCTTTGTGGAATATTTATGCTCCCGGTTTGGAGATGGTATCCTGGAAAAAATCACTGCCTATAGTTCTAAAATTAAAATATTAACCTTTAATCAGGCTTTAAGCAAGGCCACCGGCGTTCAGGCCGATTCGCTATATCATCAGTGGAAAAATTATTTAACCGATAAGTATAACCGCAACTTGCGTTTTATCCAGGATAATCAGGTAAAAGGTAAGGTGATCGAATCTGAGGGTTATGCTAATCTTTATCCGCTATGGTCACCGGCTGGAGATAAAATTGCCTACACTTCAAACAAGGGCAATGATTATCTAAGTCAGAATAAATTGATAATATATGACCGGGCCAGCGGTAAAAAAGAAGTTTTAACTTCCCGTATCGGTTCTTCACTTTCTTGGTCAGGTAATGGGAGATATCTGGCTTTCTCACGTACAATGAGGGAGCCCTGGTCTGTAGATGGATCGGCATATAATAATCTGTATTTGTATGATCTGCAGAAGAAAAAAGAAATCCAACTTACCAAATACATGAGGGGACGTAATCCTGACTGGAACAGTGATGACAGTAAACTAATATTTGTTGCCGAAACCAATGGCTTGAATCAATTATTTGTTCTGGAACTCGGTGACAATCTGGATGATCACAACTGGCAGACTGTTTATTTAGACCGGGAAAGCGGAAGGATAGACAGTGCTGGAAACAGCAACAGCAAACGAGAAGTCCAATATTTGGGCAAAAGTCTGCGGTCAGTACTGGTTTTGGATAGTACCCGCCAGATCTACCATCCCCGCTGGTCACCGGACGATCGCAGTATTATCTTTGACACATCTAACGATTATGGCCGTGATATTGCTATATATGACCTGGCCAGTAAGAAATTTGAATTAATATTAGCGGGTAAGGAAGAAGAACGGTACCCAGTTTACTCTGCAGATGGGAATTTTATCTATTATGCCTCCAGCCGGACTGGAGTATATAATCTTTATAAGTTTAATCGCACGACCGGCGAACAACAGATTCTGACCAATGTTACCGGCGGGGCCATGATGGTTGATGTCAACCGGCAGGGTGAACTGGCATACTCCTGTTACGATAGTCTGGGATATCATATATATATTCTGGCGGATAAAGACACTGTTGATCCTGCCAAAGCAATTTATGAAGAAAATTATCTGGCGACTTTACCGGTCAAAGATTTTAATGACCGGATGGCACCTGAGCGGGATATCAGGCCTTATAAAACAAGTTTCACCGGTTTGCATCTCCTGCCCCGTGTATTAATTGATTATGGTACGGTGAAACCCGGTTTTTATATGATTGCCAATGATGTGCTGGATAAGATGTCACTTTTCGCAGCCGCAGATGTCAACCATAAGTTTGATTTTGATCTCTATGGTGGGTTTGAATACCGTAATTTCTTTCCGACCCTGTTTCTGGAAGCGTATAACCTCAATGCCAACATTGAAGATACAATCAGTATACCAACGGGAAGACAGAGTGAAATCATTGACCGGGATATCAATTTTAATTTAACCGAACTTCAAGTGGGAGCGCGTTTTGAGTTTCCAACTGGATTCGATTGGCGAACCGCCTTTGTGGTGAGTATTTATAATGCCACTTTGCAATGGTTTGATCCTTTTTACAGGATACCAGTTACATTCCGTTATCGCTACTTGAATGGCCGTTCCTGGCAAGTGCAGCTGCAGTTGGACCGCTTGCGTGTAGATCGTTTTCGTGATATCAGCCCGGGTGGAGGCAGATTTGTATCACTCTTTTATGCCCTGGAGTGGAATGATTTTCTATTTGATTTTGATACCCATACCGCAACGGGAATTGAAGTTTTTAAAAATTATAATTATCAAAGAGCGGAGTTAGACTGGGAGGAATATTTAACCAATCCCCTGGTGCGTTCGCATACTTTTTCTGCCCGGCTGCGGGCCGGTTATATTGACCGCTCAGTGGATGATTTCTTTCATCTGTTTGCCGGTGGGCTTGTAGGGATGAAAGGTTATTCTTATTACAGTATTGAAGGAACCAGGAAATTAATTACCACATTCACTTATCGCTTACCAATCATCCGCAACATCAACTGGCAGATCGCCAATATATATTTTGATAAGTTATACCTGGGAATGTTTTATGATTACGGTAATGCCTGGATACGGGACAAAACCAATATCAATGATTTTAAACGTGATATTGGAATACAATTACGGCTGGAATGTTTTACCAATTATATGTTTCCCACGAAAATATTCTGGGAAGCGGTTTATCCACTGGAACAGATTCAGAAAAATTCAGTGGTTTATCAACAGGATTGGCGCTACTATTTTGGAATATTATTTACCTTCGATTTGCGGGAACGTAACCGGTTTCAAGCCCGGGGCATTCCATATTCATTGAGTAAATTTTAAATTCCATAAAGGCAGGCTTTATGA
>CAYSHN010000462.1:0-3505 GCA_964430815.1 uncultured Calditrichota bacterium
TAGAGTCTGGCTGAAACGGTCGCGGTTATTCATCATATCTGGGACCGTAGATATTTTTCTTCCGGTAATATATCCTGGCCATATTTTTTTGCTTCTTTTTTCATTAAGGTCAGCAAATGCTGTTTAATTTCTCCGGACAACTGCGATGGCTGGTAATTAGCCAGCAATTCATCAATCTGGTGGTGTGCTTCCTGTTCCATCGATGGTGATCCTTCTGCTTCCCAGCGGGAACGTTTTTTCCGGTTGATCACTGCGCTGGGAAAACTATGTTCAGTCCGGAGATGGCATAAAGTATGTTCTGAGATCAGCAGGGTTTTTTCGGCGATTAATTCCCGGAAACGGGGTAGAGCAGGAAAATCATCCCGGGGCTGAATTCCATCCAGCAGGCGATAGATCATTCTGCATATTTCATTATCAATGAGCAGCTTTTCCAGACTGAAACAATTTTCGAAATCCATCATCCCCGGTCCGGAAATATTATTGATACCGGCCAAAGCCGCCAGAGTCGCCCCGATGCCTGTTTCAAGTCCAGCCTGACTATCTACCAACTTAGCATCACTTAATCCGATATAAGCCTGTGTAGGAAAACCTAAATATTTCCCGATTTCATTATAAGCACAATCGATCATCATGGTTTCTATAGCACCCATAGGTGCCGTTTCATGGCGGACATCGAAAATTGCTGGCGAGCCACCGTAAAGAAATGGGGTCCCGGGTGAACACAACTGACTGATAATGATGCCGCTTAATGTTTCAGCGGTGTGCTGAACCAGGGTGCCGACCAGAGTAACCGGAGCAACGAATCCTGCCAGTGGCATGGCGATAATTTCAATGGGTATCCCGAATTGACCGCATTGTCTGATGTTTTCCGAAGTTGTTTGGCTCCATTTTAGAGGTGAAGTCGGACAACAGGAAAATATGGTCAGTGGTTTTTTGCGCAAGGCTGATTCATCGCCACGGACTGCCACCTGAAAATCTTTCATTACCTCGAATGAATCGATGGTGAAAGTGCCAGTCACCACCGGTTTTTCACAGAACAATAAACTTAAAAACAACCGGTAACTGTCAGATATTTTTTCAAGTATATCGGCAGGAACGAATGCAGTACTTTGTGAACTTATAAAGGATAGTTGCTGAATGATTTTTACATAACGGATATAATCAGTAGTAACGGCTCGCCTGGATTTTTTAGTATTTATATCAAGTATATCCAGAGCAGAGGAACCTGGAGTGAAATACACCTGGTTTCCGCAGAAATCATGGGTTTGGTTACCATGCACATCGAATAACTGAAATGATTGGGGTGCCCGGGACAGCGCCAGATCAATCATCTGCTGGCTGAAATATACCTGATGATCTTCTTTAATTATCCTGGCGCCATGATCGGCCAGCAGCGAAATAATACCCGGATTGAAAATTTGTACACCCAAAGTACATAAAACATCGCGAGCCTGATCAATGATCTGTTCAATTAATTTATCACTTAAAAAATTTATCCGGGATTTTTTTTCCATACATTTACCTGATATTAAGCGGTCAAATTAAAAGAAACTTGATTTAGATATTAAAATAAAAAAAAGTGAGGTCTGTCACAAATTGAACTGAGATTATAGTGAAATTATTATAGGAATATATTGACCATCTTATTCTGTTATCTTAAACATGCATTCTGCTGTGTCGATAATACTGGATAGTGGACTAAGTACATGGAATTAATAATAGATAAGTACATTTTTTGGAGTAAATGACAAATTGAGTTCAAAAGTATTTCAAGCAAGTACCCTGGAATTTACCCAGATCGGTGACGAGAATAATGACTCATTGCAGCTGAACTTTACCGAGATCAGGGAACTGTTTCAGGATCTCCCATTGGAAGTTATCATGTATGATTTGCAGGGGCGGATCAGATTTGTCAACCGTTGGTTTGAGAGTAATGAACAGATCCGTAAGGACATGATCGGGCAGGATGATGATTATTATTTTAAATTGAAAGGTATCCGCCGGGAAGCAATTTTAATTCGCCGTGTATTTTTCCAACGGGCCGTAAAAGAAAAACGATTGATTAAATTTACCGAGAAACTTCATTTCGAAAATGAAGATAAAACCTTGTACTATAAACGGTATTACCGGCCAGTCTTCTTCAAAGACGGTTCAAGGGATGTGTCCCATGTTTTTTTCTTTGGTAGCAATCTTAGTGCTACGGTTCTGGGTCAAAAAGAGTTACGATATTTGGCCTATCATGATAAACTCACCGGATTAAAGAATCGGGAAGCATTAAATGAATTTATGAAACAGATGGAGATGGAGACGGAGAAGAATCCTCATCCCCTGCTGCAGGCCCTTTTATACATTGATCTGGATAATTTTAAATTTCTTAATGAGTCCCTGGGACATACTATAGCGGATCTGTTATTACAGGAAGTGGCATCACGGTTGAATATATGTGTGGAAAAATCGGATCAAATTTATCGTTACGGCAGTGATGAATTCATAATTATCTTACGGAATATTAGTCAGGATTATGATGCAGGAAGGACAGCCGAAAGAATCACCAAGTATCTTTCCAAACCTTATCTGATACGAAATCAACGAATTACTTCACTTACCAGCTGTATCGGTATTGCCATGTTTCCCACAGATGGCAAAAATATAGAAATGCTTTTAAAAAATGCCGATACGGCTATGTATTCAGCCAAAAAAAATGGGAAAAATAATTTTCAGTATTTTTCAAAAGCATTAACGGAGTATTCCGTTAAACGCTTAAAGATAGAGAAACATTTAATCGAACTGGTCAATAAAAATGATTATGAAAAGCAATTTCAGATTTTATATCAACCTATCGTTGAAAAGAAAAGCAATGGTGAATATAAAGTCGTTGGAGCTGAAGCCTTGCTACGCTGGAAAAATCATGAGCTGGGTCATGTTTTACCCGATGCCTTCATACCTATTGCCGAAGAGGCTGATTTAATTTCGAAGATTGGCGAATGGATCTTTCATAAAACATGTACCGAATATAAGGATTTAAATCATAGCTCTGAGCCGCCTTTAATTCTTTCGATAAATTTTTCGGCTAAACAATTAAAATCCCCTAAGGTTGTAAAAAGAATAGAAGAGATTTTAAAATCCACCAACTTTAATCCAGAACAGTTACAATTAGAATTAACTGAAACCAGTTATCTGGATGAACATCCTGAGGTGATCGCCAATATCAAGGCCATTGGGGATATGGGTATTCGTATTGCTCTGGATGACTTCGGGGTCGGTTTTGCATCACTTTCTTATTTACATAAAGTCCCGGCTTCCACCATAAAAATCGATCGTTCCTTTATTCGCTATCTGAGTACCAGTCCCCGTCATAAAGAACTGGTCAAAACTATTATTATGCTGGGCAAGAATATGCATAAGGATGTGATTGCTGAAGGGGTAGAGCAGGTAGAGGATTTATATTTACTCGATACTCATAAATGCTTTAAGTATCAGGGTTTTTTGTTCAGTAAACCCGTAG
>CAYSHN010000463.1:0-3503 GCA_964430815.1 uncultured Calditrichota bacterium
GTTTTTCAATTTCATCATCTGCTGCCCGAGTTCACGGCGCTGGAGAATGTGATGATTCCGGTAATGATGTACCAATCTGATTTTAAATATGTGGAAAACGAAGCACGCCGTCTTTTAAACGAATTGGGTTTAACCGAGCGGTTGCAGCACAAACCTTCCCAGTTGTCGGGTGGTGAACAGCAGCGGGTTGCTGTAGCCCGGGCTCTGGTTAACAATCCGAGTTTGGTGCTGGCTGATGAACATACCGGTAATCTGGATAAACAGAATAGCGAAGCTTTATACCGCTTAATTCTGAACCTGAATAAAAAATTCAATCAAACCTTTCTAATCGTTACCCATAATGAAATGATGGCCAAACAGGCCAGTAAAGTTATTGAACTGGAAGATGGCCGGATTAAAATTCCCGTCGGCCATTAGTTTCTGATTCGGGTTACCTCTGACCATAAAAAGATCATAGATATATGTATACTGAAATTCAGTACGTGAAAGGCATAGGTCCTAAACGGTACGAGGCCTTGTGCCAGAGCGGTATTAAAAGCGTGGCCGATTTGATAGATTTTATACCTCGCCGATATCTCGACCGTAGCCAGGTTGTGACCCTTGATACCATTCAGGTTGATCAGGAAGTAACAGTGATCGGAAAAATAGAAGCGCTGGGATTACGTCGGGCACGTAAACGAATTTTTTATTTGATTTTATCAGATGGTAAGGGGATTCTAGAAGCGCTCTGGTTTAATTATGCGGAGCAGTATAAAAAACAATTCAAGGTAGGTGAATGGATATCACTATCAGGGAAAATTTCGTATTATCGCGGCTACCAGATGATTCATCCCACTTTTGAACACATTGGTGATGAAGATTTTGAGAATTGGCTTAATAGCGGCAAGATCTTCGCCATCTATCCCAGTTCTGATATATTGAAAAAGGTCGCTCTCAATTCTAATTGGTTCCGTAAAATATTTATAGAATTATTTCAAAAATATAAATCACAAATTGAGGAAAACCTGCCAGCGCCACTGATTTTAGTGAATAATTATCTGCCAAGATCAGAAACATACTATCAGTTGCACCTGCCGCAATCGCTGCCGTTACTACAACAGGCTATAAACCGCTATAAATATGAGGAATTCTTTTTCTGGCAGATGATGTTTGCTTTACAGAATTATCATACCCGTCAAACTGAAGCAGGTCTTGCTTTTGATAAGCCGAGCCAACGGTTGGTCAGATTCTATGCAACTCTACCCTTTGCCATGACTTCGGCTCAAAAAAAGGTGGTTAAAGAAATCAGGCTTGATATGAAACGACCCCACCCGATGAACCGGTTATTGCAGGGGGATGTCGGCTCCGGCAAAACTCTGGTGGCCATCATGAGTATGTTAATCGCCATCGATAATGATTATCAAACGGCTTTAATGGTCCCAACCGAGATATTAGCTGAGCAGCATTTTTTTAATTTTTCAAAAATGTTAAGGGATCTGGATGTATCCATTGTGCTGTTGACCGGAAGTACCTCCAGGGAAAAACGTGAGCACCTGCGTAAAATATTACACGATAATCAACCCGTTATAGTTATCGGTACTCATGCCCTGATTCAGGAAGATTTGGATTTCTCCAAACTGGGTCTGATCATAATCGATGAACAGCACCGTTTTGGAGTAATGCAACGCGGTTCTTTGCTGGAGAAAGGTATACTACAGCATGCCGATGTGCTGGTAATGACCGCCACACCCATACCCCGTACACTGGCTTTGACCATTTATGGCAATTTAGATGTATCCATCCTGGATGAGATGCCGCCAAACCGCAAAACTATTTCTACAGTCTGGCGTTTCGACGATAAAGCTGAGACGATCTATAATTTTATTAAACAGCGATTGGAAAAAAATGAACAGGCTTTTATTGTATTTCCGCTGCTGCAGGAGTCTGAAAAACTGGATTTAAAAGCAGCCAGTGAAAGTTATGAAAAGTTTAAGCGTGATGTCTTTTCCAAATGGCCAATTGCTCTTATACATGGCCGTTTAAAAGCCGACCAGAAAGAAAAGATCATGCATGATTTTAGGTCGGGTAAAATTAAAGTACTGGTCTCAACAACGGTTATTGAAGTTGGAGTAGATGTACCACAAGCAACCATTATGTTAATTGAGCACGCCGAACGATTCGGTTTGTCTCAACTACACCAGTTGCGGGGCCGGGTAGGCCGCAGCGAGCTTAAATCGTATTGTATCCTAAAAACTCCGCATAATATTGGAGAAACAGCCAAGCAACGTATGCGCATTATGACGGAAACGACGGATGGCTTTAAAATCGCAGAAGAAGATTTAAAATTACGGGGCTGGGGAGATTTTTTTGGAACCAAGCAGCATGGAATTCCCGAATTTAAACTGGCTAACCCACTGTTCGATCTTAAGATCCTGCAAAAGGCACGGCAGGATGCTCAGGCACTGGTAAAACTGGACCCACAACTGCGCAGACCCGAACACCTGACCCTGCAAACCTATTTGCGGAAAAAATTTAGTGATCGGTTCCGTTTGATCAAATTCAGCTAAATTTATGACACAGATCCTGATATATACTGCTTATGACCTTTTGGTCAAACAATGGTAAAATAGAGGGTAATTTTGTTTATATCCGAACTGAAAAATACTTAAATTCTCTTACTTTTTGCTTAATTGGTGGATATGCCGGATATTATTTATCAACAAATGATTAATCAGAATTTGCCCCTGGTAAGTATCCTGGTATTAAATTATAACGGTCTACGATTTCTGTCGGACTGTTTTAATTCATTGCTAGCCAGTCATTATCCGAATTATGAGATCTATCTGGTTGATAATAATTCCACGGATAGCAGCGTGGAGTATACACAAAAAAATTATCCGGTCGTAAAAATTCTGCAAACCCATAAGAATGCAGGTTATAGCCGAGCTTATAATCTGGCCATGGCTGAAGCCGAGGGTAAATACTTTGTATTGCTCAATAATGATGTCATAGTAGATCCCGGTTGGCTAATCCCGCTGGTCAGTGCTGCGGAAAAAGACGTAACCGTAGCCGCTTTGCAGCCTAAAATTTTATCCATGATCGAGCGGAAATATTTTGAGTATGCCGGAGCCAGTGGCGGATATATTGATAAATATGGTTATCCTTTTCTGCGTGGACGTATCTTTTATACCATTGAACCGGACGAACAACAGTACAATACGACAGTTGATGTCTTCTGGACCAGTGGCGCGGCAATGTTCGTGCGGGCTGAAGTACTTAAATCAAGCGGAAATCTGGATGAAGATTTCGTTCATCATATGGAGGAAATTGACTGGTGTTGGCGAATGCATCTGTGTGGATATAAATTACGGGTAATTCCTGAAGCTGTCATTTATCATTATGCCGGAGCGACTATCAAAGAGGGTAGTTATAAGAAACTGTACTGGAGTCATCGTAATAATATATTTATGCTGGTCAAGAGTCTGGAGACCGGGAATATGATGAAGACCATAGGCCAAAGAATA
>CAYSHN010000464.1:0-3468 GCA_964430815.1 uncultured Calditrichota bacterium
TTTTAATAGAATATAGATTACATAAGATACGAGCTTGTTATTTAATCATTAAAACAGAGAATTATATTTTAAATTGAAAGGTGTAAGTACTCATGTTGGATATTGAAGAACTTAAACAAAAAAAGATTGCGGAGCTAACAAAAATAGCCTCGGATATGAATATTAGCGGGGTCAGCGGCTTAAAAAAGGCTGAGTTAATATTCCGTATTCTGGAAGAACAAACGGCTCAGGAAGGACTGCTTTTTTCCAAGGGGGTATTGGAAATATTGCCAGATGGTTATGGATTTTTACGTTCTCCCAATTATAATTATTTACCTGGACCGGATGATATTTACGTCTCGCCCTCGCAAATTAAAAGGTTTAATTTACGTACCGGTGACACAGTCACCGGACAAATACGCCCTCCCAAAGATAATGAGAGATTTTTTGCCTTGTTGCGGGTAGAGGCGGTTAATTTTGAGTCACCGGATAAAGCACGGGAACGTATGTTGTTTGACACTTTAACCCCCTTATATCCTACCGAGCGGATCAATCTGGAATTGGATCGCAAAGATTATTCTTTGCGTATTATGAATTTATTGACGCCGATCGGTAAAGGTCAGCGGGGGTTGATTGTGGCTCAACCCCGGACGGGTAAAACTATCATCCTGCAGAAAATTGCCAATGCTATAACAACCAACCATCCGGAAATTGAACTAATCGTTTTATTGATCGATGAACGTCCCGAAGAGGTTACCGACATGGAACGTTCGGTCAATGCCGAAGTGATCAGTTCTACGTTTGATGAACCTGCCGAGCGTCATGTTCAGGTGGCTGAAATGGTTCTGGAGAAAGCCAAACGGCTGGTTGAGTATAAAAAAGATGTAGTGATCTTACTCGATAGCATCACCCGCTTAGCCCGAGCCCATAATACAGTGGTCCCGCATAGCGGGAAAATCCTTTCCGGAGGTGTGGATTCAAATGCCTTGCATAAACCCAAGCGCTTTTTTGGAGCAGCACGAAATATTGAAGAAGGGGGTAGTTTAACCATCATTGCCACGGCCTTGATCGATACGGGTTCACGGATGGATGAAGTTATTTTTGAAGAATTTAAAGGTACCGGTAATCTTGAACTGGTGCTGGATCGCAGGCTTTCAGACCGCCGTATCTTCCCGTCACTGGAAATGAATAAGTCCGGTACACGCAAGGAAGAATTACTGCTATCCAAAGAAGAATTGTCACGGGTCTGGGTATTACGCAAATTGCTTAATGAAATGAATATTATTGAAGGTATGGAATTTCTGTTGGAAAAGATGCGGGAAACCAAGGATAACAAAGATTTTCTGCGTTCGATGAGTGGATAATAGTTTTATGAGATATTTTTATTGATAATGATAGTAATATGATATATATTCAAAAGCTCGATATTTATTTTTTGGAGAAGGAGTAAGTTTTAACATGAAGAAGGATATTCACCCCGACTATAAAAAGGCCATGATTACCTGTGCGTGTGGCAATACGTTCCAAACTTATTCGACCATCGGGGATATGAAGGTTGAAATATGCTCGGAATGCCATCCTTTCTTTACCGGTAAACAAAAACTGGTTGATTCGGCAGGCCGGGTCGAAAAATTTCTAAAGAAATATAGTAAGAAATAGCCATCGCTGGTGGTGGCAATAAATTACAGCAGCGGGATGTGTATCAAAGAGGTACATATTCCGTTTTTTTTTGTCAGAGAGATAATTCAGCAAAAGGATTGGAAAGAAAACCTAACGGCGGGATGAAAGAAATAGAGGAAAAAATAATGCCGGTTGGCGGTCAGGCGGTCATTGAAGGGGTCATGATGCGCTCACCCAAACGAATTGCTACGGCTATCCGGCGTCTGAATGGTGATATTGAGGTAAAAACCGATGATTTTGTCTCCTTGATTAACCGGAAGCAGTATCTTAATATACCTGTTATTCGTGGGGCTATCACGCTGATCGAAGTAATGATTCTGGGGATCAAAACCCTGCAATGGTCTGCAGATAAAGCGATGGAAGATCTGGAGCAGCAGGATCAAAAAGTGAAGGAAAATAATAAAAAGCCGGGAATGTCAAATATAACGGCCATACTCACAGTATTTCTGGCTTTGCTTATAGGAATCATTATATTTTTTGTTTCGCCCTTATATTTAACGACTAAAGTATTTAATATTGAAAATCAAGCCTTTCTTTTTAATCTTACTGCCGGCCTTATCCGGATAATCATATTCTTACTTTATGTCTGGGGGATCTCCTACTTAAAAGATGTGAAGCGTTTGTTTGAATACCACGGTGCAGAACATAAAACTATTTTTGCCTTTGAGCATAAATTGTATCTTACACCGTTAAATACCCGGCAGTTTACTACTTTTCACCCTCGTTGTGGAACCAGT
This sequence comes from uncultured Calditrichota bacterium, assembly GCA_964430815.1. Taxonomy (GTDB): domain Bacteria; phylum Calditrichota; class Calditrichia; order JAJRVZ01; family JAJRVZ01; genus CAVZSQ01. Next base: position 2,397 of record CAYSHN010000464.1, read on the forward strand.
TTCTTAATGATCGTGATGTTAATATCGGTATTGTTTTTTGCTTTTCTGGATTATGGGATTATTTATTTTTATGGCAGGATATCGTTCCCGATACGCTTGTTGACTCACCTGCCTTTGATACCGCTTATGGGGGGAATATCTTATGAAGCGCTAAAGGCATCAGCAAAATATAGTAACTCGAAGTTGGTAAAATTCTTTATATTACCAGGATTAGCTTTGCAACACATAACGACAAGCCCTCCTGATGACAGTCAATTAGAGGTTGCTATCCAGGCATTGAAATCAGCACTGGGCGAAGAATATAAAAATGAACTAGTGACTGAAGATCTGGTGACGATAAACCAGCCAGTTAAAGTGCAGTAAAAATAGGACTTAAAATTGCTTTTAGAAGGAAAAATAGAGAAACTGCGGGCCAAGGATGTACTCTTGACCGAACAATTATCCTCGAATGAAGTTCTCTCTAATCCTAAAAAGATCAGGGAATTAGCCCGCGAACAACGTGAAATTCAGCATATTCTTGATCATTATTCAAGAATGACTACGCTATTTGCCCAAATTGAGGATGATCAGAGGATTATCGATGCCGATGAAGATCAGGATCTGGTTACCATAGCCAAAGAAGAGATTGCAGAATTAAAAAAGCGTCAGGAGACACTGGAAGAAGAACTGAAATATTTACTCATTCCCCGGGATCCGACTGATAAGAAAAATGCCGTGGTGGAAATCAGAGCCGGGACCGGAGGTGATGAAGCAGGTATTTTTGTCGGCGATCTCTTGCGGATGTACACCAAGTTTTGCGACATTCATAATTTTAAAGTTGAAATAATGAGTTCCAATCCCTCCGAACGGGGCGGATTTAAAGAGGTGATTTTTAATGTGATTGGTGAAAATGCTTTTGGTACTTTTAAATTCGAAAGTGGTGTGCACCGCGTACAACGGGTACCGGAAACGGAAACCCAGGGACGCATCCACACCTCGGCAGCATCGGTGGTGGTATTACCGGAAGCGGAAGACATCGAAGTGGAAATTAATCCCAATGAATTACGCATTGATGTATTTCGATCTTCGGGTC
>CAYSHN010000465.1:0-3466 GCA_964430815.1 uncultured Calditrichota bacterium
ATTCGTCAGGCCCTGTTGTTCAGTCCCGAGACTCATGAGCGATTTTAATTTTTTCTGATCCATCTCATCTGTAGAATAATCTTGTGCAATAGTATTAAAAGACATAAAAAATAAAAACACAATTATTAAATTAAGATTGAATTGATAAATTTTAAAACGCTTTCGATATAGATTGTTCATAATCTCATCCTGACTGCCTGATTCTTTATTAATTCTGTTTCTACTTATTCGCGTAACACATATACTGTAAGTCACTTCAAAATCAAATAACAAATACGAATTTATATTTTCCAGATTACCTTATTTCTAAGAAAGGGATTCCCTTTTTTTATTTCAAAAATAATTTTTTGTAACTCTACCACCATCCTGATTTTTTCTTCTATCGGTAAGCGGGCCTGAGATTTATGAAATCTTTTCTTAAACCTGAAAATTTTTTCTGCGGTAAGTTGCGCTGTTCTATATGTCTGATTATCACTCGTATTCTTACTCATTTTTAAGTCTATTCCATGTATTGACCAGGTCATGTCTGGTTAATATATTTTGCAGAATATCGTCTCTTATACCACCCTGATTAATAAACAATGAAATTCTTTCCTTGTCTTTGGGTCTGCCTGTCTGCACCATTAGTGCTATTAAATATTCTTTACTTAATATCTTTGTTTTAATTTTTCTATATATTTTTGTAACCGCCTGTCCAACTGCCTCCTTTACCAGTTCATTATAAACCGGAATAAATTGCACTGCTATACCTTCAATTATTATCGATTCTCCTTTACTTTTATAACCCCTCTTTTTTAACCATTCGTAAACAGGACTCAATAACAAAATATCGCTCTTACTTTCAATTTCTATAAATATATCCAGATCAAAGGTTGTAATCGGCTCAATATAAAAAACTGCTGCAATTCCTCCACCGATGGCATAATTCTTAAATACACCCTCCTTCTGCATCTGATTGATAACTCGTAGCGCTTTCTCCACAATGACAGGTTTCCTTAAAGATATTACGAATTTTCAACTACGATTTTTACAATCCTCTCCGCGGTATGACCATCCCATAATTCGGGAATTTTACCAGGTTTGGTTTGATGTTGTATGATCTTCGCCGATTCATCGATAATCCGCTTGGCATCCGAACCTACTATAATATTTGTACCTACCTCAACAGTCACCGGTCGCTCGGTGTTCTCGCGCATGGTTAGACATGGTATCCCCAGATACGTGGTCTCCTCCTGGATCCCACCGGAATCGGTCAATACTAGTTTCGCCTGGCGCATTAATTGCATGAAATCAAGATATCCGATCGGATCGATCATGATCAGATTCTTCATCGAACCAATACATTTGTTTAAACCGAAACTGTCCAACATTTTTCGCGATCGGGGATGAATGGGAAAAACAATTTTCAATTCATTCTGTATAACCGCAAAGGCCTCTAAAAGTTTCTCGAAATTATCCTTTACATCCACATTGCTGGGACGATGAAGCGTGATCAGCGCATACGGATAACCGTTCAGCTCCATTCGCTTTAAGATATCGGATCTTTGAGCTTTTTGCATAAAATAAACCAGCGAATCGATCATCACATTGCCGGTGAAAAATATTTTCTCCTCGGCAATGCCTTCCCGTCTTAAATTATCCAAACCACTCTTTTCAGTGACGAATAGATAATCTGCCAGGGCATCAGTCACCAGACGATTGATCTCCTCCGGCATGGTACGATCAAAACTGCGCAGGCCCGCTTCCACATGTCCGATTTTTACTCCCATTTTGGAAGCTACAATACTACAGGCCATGGTGGAATTCACATCCCCTACCACCAGAATCAGATCGGGCTTATGCTGCTCAATGACCTTTTCAAATTCCAGCATTATTTTTGCAGTCTGTTGCGCATGGGTTCCGGAACCAACCCCCAAGTATACATCCGGCTGGGGCAATTCCAAATCGTCAAAGAACAGTTTCGACATCTTGTCGTCATAATGCTGGCCGGTATGGATCAGCAGTGGCCGAAGGTGCGGATATTTCTTCATCTCCCGCTGAATCGGAGCGATTTTCATAAAATTCGGTCGTGCTCCGACTACATTTAATATTTTCACGCTTGAATTCCGATGTTAAATGTTAACAAATATTAAATTTATTAATTATACTTGTTTAATACAACTCCTTGTTGAACATATTGTTTCAGAATTAGTCCCTAAGTTCCTGAGTCCCCGAGTTCCTAAGCTCCTTAATGCCGGAATGCCTTAATGTTTGCCTGCTTTTCCCTTCTCTTAACAAATCTGTTCGACCCCTACGGGATTGTATTCTTTTTTTTGCTGACTCTTTGTTTCTACAAATATCTGATGCCTACGGCATCATTACTCCATATATTCTTGATTCTTAAATCTTTCATCTTTAATCTTTTTTTTGTGCCTTTGTGCCTATAATAATTCCGGCGCAATCTTATTCAATAAATTCTGCGCGGAGCGCTGCTCGGCTACTTTCTTGCTCTTCCCTTCCCCCAGCGCACTCAGACCACCGGGAATGCTGACCTGCATGACAAATTGCCTGTCATGATCGGGTCCGGTCTGCTGCAACAGTTGATAAACAGGCAGACTGCCTGTTTTTGCCTGTACATACTCAAGCAAGATACTTTTATAATTGATGAATTTTTCATCTTTAATCAGGGCATGGTAGCGCGATAACAGGGTACGATCTATGAACTGCGCGGTATTATCTAAGCCAGTATCTAAGTACATTGCCCCAAGCACCGCTTCATAAAGGTTAGCCAAATTTGAAATGCGCATTTTACCGCCCGTTTTTTCTTCGCCGTGATCCAGTAATAAATGCTTTCCCAAACCTTTATGGATCACGATTTCAGCGAGCACTTTTCTGGATACCAGTACCGATTTCACTTTCGACAAATATCCTTCACCATGCTCTGGAAATTTGCGGTATAAAAACTCAGTGACCACCAGTTCTAAAATTGCATCACCCAGGAATTCCAGGCGTTCGTTAGATTCCAGCGAAGATTCATGGGTGATCGAAAGATATGAACGGTGTTTAAATGCTTGTTGTAGTAACGATTTATTTTCGAAGGAATAGTTCAGGATTCGCTCAATGGCAGAAAAATTAATTTCTGCTCGTTGCTCTTTTTTACTGAACAGGTCGGATAAAAATCGCAGACTTCTCTTTAGCATTATCAGACAAGCAAGGCCGACCGTTAAGATCAGCCCTTACTGTTTACGTACTTTTTAATACTAATGCAGGCATTGTGTCCACCAAAGCCAAACGTATTGCTGATGGCCGCCCGGACTTCCCGCTCAATGGCTTCATTAGGCGTATAATCGAGATCACACTCCGGATCGGGCGTTTCATAGTTGATGGTCGGCGGAATTTTATTTTCGCTGACCGCCAGTGCCGAAACGATCAATTCGACCGCCCCGGCCGCGCCAAGCAGATGGCCGACCGCCGACTTCGTCGACGA
>CAYSHN010000466.1:0-3454 GCA_964430815.1 uncultured Calditrichota bacterium
GGATATGAGTACCACTCAACTGGTTTTTGAATCACAGAATCAATCTGGAAATGTGGAAACCCAGTTGAAACTGATCCGTCAGCGCATAGCCCTGGAAGAATATGACCAGGCTTTATCCCATTTACAGCCTTTGATGCATTTATATCCGCCGCAGGCATTACCATTCTATGAAACGGCACGATGTTATCTGGCCGGGGGACAACTGGATTCAGCCCGTATGTATTTTCAGCACTCTCTTATCCTTAGTCCGAAGTTATCTGCCGCCTGGTATTTTTTAGGTGAAATTCAACGGCAGCAGAATAATCAGGATCAGGCTTTGATCTCTTATCAGCGGGCTCTGGATCTGGATGGGCGTATGTATGAAGCACTGAATGCCATTGGTCTGATTTATCAGATACGGGGCAATCATCAACAGGCCATCAATCTATACCAGCAGTCACTGGCCATTGTGGAATTTCAACCGACTGTTCTGGCTAACCTGGGAGATTGTTTTTTTAATACAGAGGATTATAAACAGGCTGAGACCTGCTATTTAGAAGCACAGCAATTTGGAGAACCTTCGGCCAGGCTCTTTAAAAAAATAGGTGATACCAGTTATATGCTGAAACAGCTTCGGCAAGCTGCCTACTATTATCTTCGCTCAATCGAACTGGATTCCCTGGATTCTGAATCCTATTATAACCTGGGTAACACTCTGGTCATGCAAGATGACCTGCCCCAGGCGATTTCCTATTTTCAAAAAGCGATACAACTGAATAAAGCCCAGGCGGACTATTTTAATAATTTAGCAATGTGTTATAACCATCTTGGTCAGCAAGCACAGGCACTGCGGATTTTTAATGCCGGATTGAAAATTCATCCTGACTCAGAACTTTTGAAAAATAACCGGGCAACATTGCCCACACTTAAAAATAAATAAAAACATTTAGGTATGGTTTCATATGAATCGTCTTTTACTCACCTTAAGCATTTTAATTTTCGTATGTTTTAATTCCCGGTGTATACCAACGCAAAAATTTATCCTGGAAGAACCACAGGCGGATAAATCCTTAGTAGTAGGGGCGATTGTGGTAGAGAATGTAGGACTGGAAGACGTTTATGAAGCAAAAAAGGCAAACATTGTAGTGATAATCGTGGGTAAATCGATTGAGGCGGGAAAGGAATCTGCACAAGGTTACCGGGTAAAAACTAACCCGGATGGTTATTATGTGATTCCCAATGTCCCCCCGGGATCATACGTAATTAAAGGAATCGAACTGGATCTGGGGTATGATACACACATGTTAATCGGTTCCTATTGGGATAGTAATCTTCAGATCTATCGTCCTGCACAATTGATGATCGATTATACGGTTAAAGTCTGGCCGGTTATGTCAAATGAACGCATTATTAACCTGAATATCCGCTACTTCAAGATAGATGCTGCCGAACGCATCGCTTATGATACATTCAAAAGGATTGATTCTGCTGCGGTCAGTTTACCGCAAATCAAACACACGATGCCTAATCCGAAAGATTACTTTAAGGTACAATATCCTGCTTCAAACTGGTTTCAGGAGGCAAAATAAGGCAAGGTCAATTAGTGATACTAGATAAAAAGGATGTACGCGGATAAAAATAAAACTTCGAGGAGAGATAAGTCATGCGCAAATACATCACTGCTTTACTGATATTTTATTTTTTGGTAACCCGGTTAATGGCACAAAGCACGCCGGACAATTTATTGCTAAAAAATTATCGTCCGGTTTCTATTTTTAAGGTCCCGGTTACTCGAATAGACAAAGCCCTTTTCCCAGTAATTGACATTCATTCCCATCCCTATGCTGAAAGTCTGGACCAGGTCAGTCAATGGGTCAAAACGATGGATGCCTGTGGCATTCAGAAGACAATTATTCTGACGCATTTTACTGGTGCAAAGTTCGATTCGGTGTTTGCTGTTTATTCCAAATATCCCGGCCGTTTTGAGGTTTGGTGCGGATTTGATTACACCGGTTATGATCAACCCGGTTATGGCCCGCAGGCAGTGGCGGAACTGGAGCGATGTTATAAAATGGGTGCCCGGGGTGTCGGTGAACTTGGTGATAAAGGCAAGGGTTTATTTTATTGTCAACCGCCAGCTTGGGGAATGCACCTGGATGATCCACGGATGGATCCATTACTGGAGAAATGTGCCGAATTAAGGATGCCGGTTAATATTCACGTAGCCGATCCGATCTGGATGTACCAGCCTATGGATTCCACCAATGACGGATTGATGAATGCCTACGAATGGCGACTGGATAATCAACCCGGGATAGTAGATCATGCCGGAATGATCAGAATTCTGGAGAACGCAGTTAAGCGTCATCCCCGGACCATTTTTATCGCCTGTCATTTTGCTAATTGTGATTATGATTTGAATAAATTAGGTGCTTTACTGGATAAATATCCCAATTTATATGCCGATATTTCCGCCCGCTATGCTGAAACAGCACCGATTCCCAGGTTTGTGAAAAAATTTTATGAACGTTATCAGGATCGCCTGTTGTATGGTACTGATATGGGACTCGATCCGGAAATGTACCGTATAACCTTTCGCATCCTGGAAAGTCAGGATGAACATTTTTATGAAATCGGGCAATTCGGATATCATTGGGCCTTGAATGGCTTCGGACTGGATGACAAAATATTGAAGAAAGTATATCGTAAAAATGCTTTAAAAATTTTGTCGAAATAGAAAACTTATAAATAAATCGCAGGAGGTTTCAGATGCGTCGATTTAGCACATTATTACTTTTAGGGCTGGTGATGATTGCACTGCTGGCCTGTCAGAGTGGTCAGGTCTATATCAATGGTAAAAACATCACTATTGCCTTCAATAATCAAATGTATAGTAGGATTATAGCAGTCGTCGATGGCCGGAATATTCCCCTGGGGGAATTTCAACCGAGTGAGTATCTGACCGTAACTGGGAAAAACATTACTGATTTCCGCCTGATTAAAAAAGTTGAGAATCCAATTCAGGATCAGGATAAACTGGGAACTGGAACTGAGTATATCCTGTTCGGTGAGACTGCCGGACTGAGTAAAGAAGTCTTGATTCGTGTGTATGACGATTTTCCCGGTGTGGCGGTTTTTAAGGTTAAATATACCAATAATGGTGACAGAGATCTTGAAATTGATGGTTGGACTAATAACCATTATCAGATAGAAGTACAGCCCGGATCAACACAAGAGTCTGCTTTCTGGTCCTTCAATAGTGGCTCGTATGAAGATCGGGCCGATTGGATTCTACCCTTGAAGCAGGGTTTCAAAAAGGAGAATTACATGGGCATGAATGCCAGTGATTATGGTGGTGGTACGCCGGTGGTAGACATCTGGCGACGAGATATTGGACTTGGTATCGGCCATCTTGAACTGGTGCCCAAATTGGTTTCGTTACCTGTCAGTATGCCTGATTCACAATCCGCCTTCC
>CAYSHN010000467.1:0-3449 GCA_964430815.1 uncultured Calditrichota bacterium
TGAACGGGAAAGAAAGCCGGATTAGTATATAATGAATCCACTTCCGTGAAGGTGGTCAGATTTTGTTCCATCAGGGAATTAGCATTATTAATGGAAAGGATTTCTACTGTTTCGCGCAAACGGTTTTCATAATCAGTGACCGCCTGGTTTTTTATAGGCACTGTCCTGGCCGGATTGACAAAAAGATCGTCACGGTACAGTGATTCTAGGCTGGTCTCGGCATTTTGCCACAATTGCTGGCTTAATGATTCCTCAATCAAAGACTTCTGCTGGGCGACGGACAGGTCATCTATGTCAGGATATTGTGCGATCAGGAAAGTCAGATCGCTGCTGCTGCGCAGTAAACGGATAATTTCACGGTAGGATCCCTGGGTTCTGTACTGGTTGATTTCCGATACCAACCCTCCGGCTCGCTGATAGTTTACTTCAGTTTCGGCCAGGGTACTACGGAAATTGTTCACATTTTTATGCAACAGGGTTACACAATTCAATGCTTGATATTCACCGAAAGGTTCAAGATTGGTCGGGGGTATCCCTGAACGGATAGCCGATAATTCAGACCGGCGATCAAGGTAATAAGCATCGCCCGGCCAACTGGTGGAGTTTTTTACTGCAGTTTGCAGGGTACTCAATTCCGTTTGGGAATTGGTCAAAGCCTGGTTTCTTTGATTAAAGGCTGAAACAAACTTATCCAATTTAACGATTGTTTCAGGTATGGATTGACCGCTCTGCTCATAGAGTTTTTGAATACCCTTCATATCCACCGGAATCAGGTCACTATTCTGTTTCTGCTGCAATTCAGTTTGCAGAAATCCCGGTAAACTTTGCAGGCGGGGCTGGATTAAACTCCGGCTTTCTTTAATGATATTGGCCTGATATGAACTACTGTCACTTAACAACGAATTGTATTCCGGTGTTTTTTCGAGAAAAGAGGACATGGTCTGGTTAGGATCACTTAGCGAGGCCAACGCCGATAAAGCCTGTTGATATTTTTTTTGGAATAGGATCTCATTTTCCAGATTTTTCTGCAGAGAAACATAAGCCAGGTACGATTCATCGCTGCTGTTTAAAATATGTGCAGGGAAGATCTTCTCGATCTCCTCCAGGCGGGAATGCAAGTCGGTCAATTTCTGTACTTGTTGTTGTAAGGCTAATTGTTCACCAGAATAACTGATATTGCTGGCGGGAAGACTCACCCCGATGGTATTATAGACATTGCGATTATGTGTATTTTGTTTTAAAACGGATTCATATTCATCTTTTTTCTGTTCGAATTTAAAACGCCATATCGCTATATAGCGATACCGCAAATCCAATACCATATCCAGGTTTACGGCATCAATAACCCAATAATAGAGTGGAATTGCTTTGTCGACTTGATACACACTCATTTTTAAAGGTTGTAAACTTTCATCTTCCATTTTGATGATCATACCTTTGCCATCATCGAAAGCCCGGGTCAGGAAGGAATTTAACAGCGGTTTTTTGTCTATAGTCAATACCAGATAGGTATTTTCATATTGCGGTTGGGGAAATTTCATGAAATATTTTTTACCCTTGTCCAATTCGAATTTATCCTCATCGTCGGTGATTTCAATATAACCGTTCTCAATAAATGAAATTTCCGGATCCGGCTTCAGTTGCTTATAAGCGGCACAACCAAAATAAAACAGCATAAGCAGAACTAATGATCTTTTAATTGACATGTTACATCCCCTTATTCATGTAGTTGTTCTGTGATTTTATCTGTTTTTCCTTCTGGAAAATATAAAGTTTAAATATAATGATATTATTATATAAAGCCAATGTTATAGAACAAGAGTGGGATCAGATTTATTCGCAGTCAGGAATAATATTTCTCCTGGATGATTACTTTTTAAGCAGTATAATCAAATTTCAATCTTCTTTATATACTGCTAAATAATTATTAAATTCTCTTACCTGATTTTAACGGAGTTCTAATTATTTCCTAATATTTTTCATTAAATTGTCATTAAAAATAAAATTAGAAAGAATTTTGTGGCCAAGGAAAAAATACTGGTAGTCGATGACGAAGAATCAATTCTGGACCTGATTAAATACAACCTGGATAAGGAAGGTTATCAGGTCACCTGTGTAACCAGTGGCGAAAAAGCTCTGGATAAAACCAAGAGTCTTCATCCTGACTTAATCTTGCTTGATCTGATGCTGCCGGGTATCGATGGACTGGAAGTATGTAAATTAATTAAAAATGATGCTAAAACCCTGGCGATACCTGTTGTGATGCTGACCGCAAAGGGTGAAGACGCCGATATAATCACGGGTCTGGAACTGGGTGCTGATGATTATATCACCAAACCTTTTAGTCCCAAAGTACTGATCGCCAGAGTACGAGCCGTTTTACGCCGTAAGCATAAGGAAGCACAGCAAAAGGATGTAGATATTATACATATAGATGATTTACTGATTGATACCAGGAAACATAGTGTCAACATAGCAGGTAAATCCATTCAGTTAACCTACAGCGAATTTAAACTACTTCATTTATTGGCCCAACGACCGGGATGGGTATTGACCCGTTATCAAATCATGGAAGGGCTTAGGGGAGAAGATTATGTAGTAACCGAACGGGCCGTGGATGTACAAATAGTGGGTCTGCGGAAAAAGTTAGGATCTTATGGATCACTGATCGAAACAGTCCGCGGAGTTGGTTACAGGTTTAAGGAATAATCAATGATTAAACGACGCTTACTCTGGCAACTGTTCCCTACTTACCTCATCCTCACCTTACTGGCACTGTCAGCAGTGACATTTTTTTCTATCCGTATTCTTAATGATATCTACCTTGAGAATAAGGTAGCTGATCTGACAGAACGGGCTTACCTGATTGAAGATATTGTACTAGATCATTTATCAGCCCATCAACAGGTCCAGCTTGATTCCATTGTTAAAGTAACCGGCCAACGCGCCAATACCCGAATCACAGTGATCCGGCCGGGTGGTCAGGTTATTGCCGATTCGGAAGAAGATCCTCGCTTGATGGATAATCATGGCGACCGGCCGGAAATAAAAGCGGCGTTAAACAGCGAACGTGGAACATCCATTCGGTTCAGCCATACCCTTAATAAAAAATTGATGTATATCGCCATTCCCTTAAAATCGGGAAGGGATTCGATAGTCGTTTTAAGAGTGGCTGTCCCGTTAACTCTGATCGAACAGTTCGTGCAGGATATTCGTAACAAGATTTTATGGATAGTTCTGATTATCGCATCGGTCTCCGCTGTAATCAGTCTCATCATTTCCAGGCAGATCAGCCATCCCCTGGAAGAAATGCAGGAAGGGGTCGTACGTTTTGCCAGAGGAGAGTTCAATTTCCGCCTGGCCAAACCGAAATCTTTTGAAATAGGAAAACTGGCCGAATCTTTAAATCTGATGGCGGAACAAGTGGATGATAAGATAAAGACGATTAT
>CAYSHN010000468.1:0-3434 GCA_964430815.1 uncultured Calditrichota bacterium
AAACCCCAATCAGAGTCAAGTTACATGCGGAAATTTAAACCCGTTATGTTGAAATCAATTATTAAAAAAAATACTAGTCCCAGCAAAACCAGTCCTATGACCTGGACAAGTAACGATAAGAACCGACTAATCGATGTCTGTCCCGATATCAGCCGATCTGTACTGATTGCTGCCGGCATTACCGGACAAGATATTACCCGGCGGAATTTTTTAAAAGGCGCGGCTGGAGTTGGATGCACTCTGGCTTTATCTTCACAGATTTTTGCCAAGTCCCATATTTTCCCCGAGGAAACACAAAAGTTCATTCGCGAAGCCCGTTATTATGAAAAACTGGCCAATAAAAAAATCCGCTGTCTACTCTGTCCCCGCCAGTGTGTTATCGATGACCGCGAACGCGGATATTGTGGTGTACGCGAAAATAATGGCGGCACTTATTATACATTAGTATATGCCCGACCCTGTTCACTCAATGTTGATCCTGTTGAAAAAAAACCTTTCTTCCATTTTTATCCCGGCAGCGCCGCTTTTTCTCTGGCCACTGCTGGCTGTAATGTAAACTGTAAATTTTGCCAGAACTGGGAAATCTCCCAGACGCGGCCGGAGGATGTACGCAGTTATTACCTGCTGCCGGAGGAGATAGCTACCCAGGCAAAAAAATATGATTGTCAAACCATTGCCTATACCTACAGCGAACCGACCATTTATTATGAATATATGATGGATTGTGTACTGGCTGGCCGGAAGGAAAACATCAAGAATGTTGTGGTCACAGCTGGTTATATAGCTAGGGATCCTCTGGTAGAACTGTGTAAGGTTGTTGATGCCATTAAAGTTGATCTCAAAGCTTTCTCCGACTCCTATTATAAGGATATAGTAAACGGCGAACTCAAACCCGTCCTGGACAGTTTGGTAACCATGCGCAAATTAAACATGTGGACAGAAATAGTTTATCTGGTTGTACCTACCTTAAATGATTCCGAACAGGAGTTCAGAGATTTGTCCAGGTGGATTAAAACCAATCTGGGTACAGATGTGCCATTGCATTTTACGCGATTTCATCCCCAATATCTGTTGAAAAATCTGCCCCCTACCCCAGTTAAAACTCTGGAACGGGCCAAGGAGATCGCCGATAATGAAGGCTTGAATTATGTATATGTAGGAAATGTACCCGGACATCCTGCTGAAAATACCCGCTGCCCGCAATGTCACCAGATCGTGGTTCGGCGTACCGGTTTTACCGTAGAAGAAATTAATATTAAAAACGGATTGTGTAAATTTTGTAAATTTAAAATAGCAGGTAAATGGGGTGTATAAAGGATGAATTATGCATAAAAATCTATGGTATTTATTAACCTTTATCTGGGGGGTTGCCGTGATTAACTTTTCATTAACCTATAATGCCAATCCGCAGGAAAAGGTGCGTCCTGCTGCCAATGCCGGGGCATTCTATCCCGGGGATCCCAGTACACTGACGAAGATGATCGACCAATTCCTGTCCCAGGCACAAGTGCCGGCCATAAGTGGAACCATTTACGGAATCGTGGTACCTCATGCCGGATATGTCTATTCTGGACCTGTAGCTGCCTATAGTTATGCCCTGCTGAAAAATAAGAAGTACACCCGGGTAATTGTAATTTCCCCTTCACACATATCAGCCTTTCGCGGTTCAGCGGTATATGACGGTGCAGCTTATGACACTCCTTTAGGCCGGATTGAAGTCGATCAGCAATTTTGTAAGAAATTAACCGAACAGAACGACTTTCTCAAATTATCATCTGAAGGGCATGAAACAGAATATCAGGGCCGGATGGAACATGCCCTGGAGGTCCAACTACCATTTCTACAAAGGGTTTTAACCAAGTTTAAACTGGTACCCATCATCATGGGGGATCAATCCTATGAGAGTTGTCGGGCTCTGGGCCGAGCATTGGCCAGCACTATAGATGATGACCAGACCATTATGGTAGCCAGTTCCGATCTTTCCCATTATCATAGTTATGATGAAGCAAAAAATTTAGACAGCAAGGTGTTGAAATCGATTGAAGAGTGGGATTATTTCAATTTATGCCGTAATCTGAAGATGGACAAGTGGGAAGCATGCGGTGGCGGACCGATCACTGCATTGATGATTGCCGCGGAACAGCAGGGGGCAAATATCGCTAAAGTCGTTAAATACGCCTCCTCCGGAGATGTACCAATTGGTGAAAAGGACCGGGTGGTTGGATATTCTGCAGTGGTTCTATACAAAGATCTTCGACAAAAAAAATCTGCAGAAACTGAATTCACCCTTTCCGCTGAAGAAAAAAAATATCTGTTGGATCTGGCCAAAAAGTCAGTAGACTCGGCTGTTCGTAAAAATAAAATAATAGACTGCACAGATGGCGGTTTTAAAGATCTCTCGCTAGACCGCGGCGCCTTTGTTACCCTGACTATCCAGGGACAACTTCGCGGTTGCATTGGTTACACTTCACCTATTCAATCACTTTACACTACAGTACGTGATGTGGCCTTTCAAGCAGCGCTTCATGATCCACGTTTTCCAGCAGTTAACGAAAAAGAACTACCAAAACTAAATTATGAAATTTCAGTGCTGTCCCCGTTAAGAAGGGTCATTGATATAAATAATATCGAAATCGGTAAACACGGCTTATTGATCAAAAAGGGGCGTAATGAGGGTTTATTGCTGCCTCAGGTAGCCAGTGATTATAACTGGGATCGCCAGACTTTCCTGCAGCAAACCTGCCATAAGGCAGGCTTACCAACAGAAGCCTGGAAAGATAAGGATACAGATATATTTTACTTTTCGGCTTTGGTTTTTGGAGAAGAATAACTTTATAAAGCCATTTCAGATTGTACTTGTTCCAATAGAAAGGGTATTGAAACACCAAAGAGTAACAAACCAATAATTACCAAAACCAGGGTGATAAGCACCAGGATACCCTGAATAACGAAGAACAAGCGCAATTTATCCAGCATATAAACCAGTTCTTTGGGATTATTGGTCAATGAAGCGTTGGTAGCCCTGGTGGCGGCTTGAACCAGTACTACCCCTAACCAGATCGGTAACCAGGCGAAGATAATTCCAATGATGGTCAGAGCTGACAAAGCACCCGCGATAATATTCACAATTCCCAAAAATTTCACCCAACCGCTCATATTCTGGGCAGTCAATTTCATTTCTTCCAAAATCTTTGTTTGATCGGTACTGATTGTTTCCATGGTCGGCTCCTTTCTAATCCATCCCCTTAATCCCCTTCCCCTATGTGCGCCAGTAGGCGCATCCGCCTGCCGGCGTGAAATAAGGGAAGGGGAAATAGAGATGGGTTAAATATATTGTATTTCTTCGCACCTATCAATATCAATCACCTATGACCTGTTGATTGATTTGATTCGTATACTTGACTTATCCCCTTTCTCCTTTTCCCTCATACATA
>CAYSHN010000469.1:0-3421 GCA_964430815.1 uncultured Calditrichota bacterium
CCCGGGTAATTCAGCATGAGATAGATCATTTGAATTGGATTCTCTTTACAGATTACCTGAGTCCGGTCAAGCAAAAACTGGTTTTGAGTAATTTGCAGGTATGATCCAAATTTAAATTATCAATTTTAAAAGAATTTAAATAGTGATTATGAAGTGTATTTCTTTCTGTCCCTAAAAGAATTAAATAACGAAAAATCGAATAAAATAGTTATTTTAATTTTAAAATACGTTTTATCACTGTTTGATTATTAAATTTTAACAGATATAGGTATATACCTGAACCTACTTCCTTAAACGACCTGTTTTTACCATCCCAATGTACTTTAGTCTCTCCTTCATTGATCACTGCATTAAAAAGTGTCTTTATTTCGCGGCCCATAATATCATAAATAACGATTTTAAGAGTTCCACGCTCCGCTACAGTAATTGATATATTGGTTCCTGATTTAAAAGGATTTGGATAATTATTTGAAATATTGTTTGGCAATAGAAGCAAATTCATGATTTCTAGGGAAATAATCTGCGATTTATTACTTTCAACCACGTTATTATTTACAGCAGTCACGGCAAAATAATATTTTTGTGATAATTCTTGCTTATGTATCTTATGTATAAAGATAGAATTTTGATCGGCTGCAGTTGTGGAATCAATAAGGTATAGGTTATCTTCTGTCTTACCCATGTATATTCTGTATCTGAGTAAGTTCGATTCAGGATTTTGGTTCCAGGAAAGACTGATATTATCCGCTAGATCTTGGGCGGTAAATCCGGTTGGTCTGGTTGGTCTCCCATAGGATAAATTATTAATTAAAGCGCCACAGAGTGACTGATCGGTGTAAGAATAACCCAATGC
The DNA here is from genome assembly GCA_964430815.1 of uncultured Calditrichota bacterium. Taxonomy (GTDB): domain Bacteria; phylum Calditrichota; class Calditrichia; order JAJRVZ01; family JAJRVZ01; genus CAVZSQ01. Next base: position 854 of record CAYSHN010000469.1, read on the forward strand.
GTAATTGAAGCTGCTGTAGTTACTTACCGGACCTATTTTCTCAGCGACCTGGAGAGAGTGATGACTAATTTCTTCATGTATCATTCTACTATATCCTCTTTCTTGGATATTAGTCTCCCATGTCCATATTGTACCCATTCGATTGTTTATCCAATAATGAGTTTCATTAATGGACCAAGTTGAGTCGGTTGTTATACTTTTATCGTAAGCTATATTGTAGCTGTTAAATAGATATGGAGGTAACGTGGATGATTTGTAAAAAAATCTTTCATCGCTATACCAGTATTCATTATTAGACATTATAAAAATTACAGTATCATTAAAGTGAAGGGTATCTGCTGCCTCAATTATTAGGGTGCTATATGCCGGTGAATTAAAAGGTTGCTTATAAGTTATTTAATAATACCATGTATTGCCTATTTCAAGTGGTACAATCATCGAATCCTCTGCCTGGAGTGAGAATAGTTCAAAAGTGATCAGGAGATATATAGATAATTTTCTGTCCATTCCAATAGAAGCTTTAAATAATGATTAAATATATATTAAATAAAGAATAAAACAATTTATATTAAAAAAAGAGATGTGATTTTCTTAAATCTGAACTCGAATGAAAATATACTGATATCATCTTGAGCTATATATGCAATTATCGAGAAGGGATATGATATTAAGGTGTCAATTTTTTTAACTTTTATGTTGGTATATAAATTATCTTAAAATTTAAGTTTTGATTTATTAGTTGTTCACTTGTCGGAGTGTAAATTGCATGCCCTTCATTGTTGAATATTATTACTTTGATTTTAAATATACTGCTTCTAAATTTAATTTGTTATTTTTGATCATAAACCCTGCGATATTTACGCTACATTTATGAATGGGATGCATATGCTGTCTATTGCAGAAAAAATAATATTTGTTGTTTTATCTCTGGTCTGCTTTTACATGTGCTGGCGCACTTTTTCCACTATGATCAGGGTAATCAACCGCGGGCAGGGTAAACTTTATTTTGACCATCCAATCAGAAGAATTTCCCAAGCCCTCTCAGTTTTAATTACCCAGCGAACTGTTTTCGCCAACCGTCCACTGATCAGCATAATCCATGCTTTAATCGCCTGGGCTTTCATGCTGTACTTCCTGGTTAACTTGTTCGATATCATTGCTGGATTAAGTACGACTTTCAACGGTTTTATGCATAATGTACTCGTGGGTCAGTTGTATCGCACTTTTGTTGATGTATTCAGTGCGCTGTGCCTGCTGGCCATAATTCTTTTTCTGATTCGCCGTTTTATATTCAACTCAACTCATTTGCGGATCAGGGAAAATGTACTGGTCTTTGAACCGGTACGTAAAGGCATTGCCCGTGATTCATTGATTGTTGGACTATTCATCTTCTTTCATGTCGGTTTCCGCTTTCTTGGTTCAAGTCTTGATCTAGCTCAATCTGGTATGATTGATTCCTTTCGTCCTTTAGCCTCATTACTTTCAGTTTATTGGATACCGATTGATCCTCAAATTATGACTGTTTTACAGCATATTTTCTGGTGGGGCGCTATCGGACTGATACTTGCTTTTATCCCTTATTTTCCTCTGAGCAAACATGCCCATTTGTTTATGGGTCCTATAAATTATTTAACCAAAGTGCAGCGCACTGCGCCGGGGACACTGGAAAAACTAAATCTGGAAGATCCTGATGCAGATCATTTCGGTGTGAACCGGTTGGAACATTTGGATAAATCACAACTAATCGATGCCTTTGCCTGTATTATGTGCAACCGCTGCCAGGAAGTATGTCCGGCTTACCTGACTGGTAAAGAATTGAGTCCAGCAGCACTGGAAATCAACAAGCGGTATTATATCAATCAGCACCGGCACGAGTTAGGCAGTACAGAGCAGCGCAGCACCCCCCTGCTGGATTATGCCCTGAGTGAATCGGCGTTATGGGGTTGCACCAGTTGTGCGGCCTGTGTAGAAATTTGTCCGGTGGGCAATGAACCGATGTACGACATCCTTAATATTCGCCGTGACCAAGTACTGACGGCGGCCAGATTTCCGCATAAATTGCAGACTGCTTTTAATGGTATGGAGCGGAACGGTAATCCCTGGAATTTGAATAAAGATCGCCTAGAATGGGTAAAAGAGGATTCACGATTGGTGGTAAAAACTGTTGAGCAGAATTCTGATTTTGAAATCCTGTATTGGGTAGGCTGTGCCGGAGCCTTTGATCAACGCGGACAACAGGTTGCCCGTGCTTTTGTACGAATTCTCAACAGGGCCGGGGTAAATTTTGCCGTGCTGGGGAACAAAGAATTCTGTACCGGTGACAGTGCACGTCGAACCGGCAATGAGTACTTGTTCACAATGCTGGCTGAAAAAAATATTGCTGTGCTCAAGGCAGCCAGGGTCAAAAAAATCGTAACCACATGTCCGCACTGCCTGCACACTCTTAAAAATGAGTATCCGCAGTTTGGAGGAAATTATGAAGTGGTCCATCACTCCCAGTTTATTGCCCAGTTAATAGCCGATAAAAAACTGGTTCTAACCAAGGCCAGTAATAAAACATTCACCTTT
>CAYSHN010000470.1:0-3413 GCA_964430815.1 uncultured Calditrichota bacterium
GTCGACTGCAAAATGGTATATGCCGGACTCTGTTTATTATTTTGAAGATATTTGACAAGAAGTGGAATGCTTATGAAAGCGGGCCTGAGATTCGGGGCAGAATATCGGATGAGCAATTCAACAAATCGCTTTCGATCGATTCCATTGCCTGGCCAAAGGAGGGAGGCTAATCCGCTTAATATGCTTGAAATGACTAATACGGCTTCGGGGTACGATGCACCACACTGTCCTCCATGAAGGCAACGGGCGATCGATAACTTTCTTTGTGCAAAATTGATGATTTCGTTACTCATACTATTTCTCTTGTGTTAGTGCGCAAATGGCGCCTTTAGTCTCGCAAATTACGTCACCCCGACACACCACTGAAGGCTATAAAAGCTGATGGGGTGGAGCGGAAACTTTAGGTTTCCGCTGATTTTTCACTTAACAAACCGTCGTAATTTGACGTTGTTATACGGCGTTGTGATTTATTTCAAAACTTCTAAAAATTCGTCGACAGTTAAACCAGCTTTTGTGATCAAACTGCGTAAGGTACCACGAGCAACTTCAGGATGGTTAGGGACGGAGAGAGTGGCAATGTGTCCTTTTTTGGTGAGAATGATATGGCTTCCTCTTTAACGGGCAACCTCCCAACCTAATTTCTCAAATGCAAGTACTACATCGCGAGGTCTGAGAATTGGAACGGGAGGCATTACACATCGACTTCGATTTGACGGGTTTCAACAGTAGCGGGTAAACCTTTTTCAGCCCGAATTTCGAGGCATTCTTTAATCGCCTCATGGATGTTCTTTTCGGCTTCCTGTTCTGTTTTCCCTTGGCTTACACAACCCGGAATCGAAGGACATTCAGCAATATATATTCCATCTTCATCCTGAAATATGTTTATTAAAAACTTCATTATTATACCTTTCTGAAATAATTATTTATAGAAATATATGATTATACGTACTAAATCGCAATGCCGCATGACTACCTAATATACGCAATATTGTGCGTTTTTTATGGTTTGTGCTTATAGGTAAACGATGTTTATGGCGTTTTTAGGTCTTTTAGTTTGGTGGCGCTGTCCAGTGGACTTATGATCTTCTATTCGGATATCCGCACTCTTGACCGCAGGCTGGAAAACATTCTGCAGGCTTCGCTCCGAAATATGCGACCGTCCCGGACTTCCGGGAAATAAATACTCTGCGGGCCGGTATATTTTATAATAATCCTTCGGCCGATGCAAGATAAATTCCGCTAAATGCGTATGCGGTCTTTTTTTCCCTTGGCCGAATGTATATGAATTAAATTTCTGCTGCTGTCAATATCACCGATTTTTAACCGCATAACCTCGCCGACCCTCTTTATGGAAGGTCCTGCGCAATAAAAAATTTAATAATTAGAAATTTATTCGTCAGCACCCTATATTTTATACCTTTAATAATGAAAAGAAATTCTTTATCCCTGATTTTTATTGTCACAAATTGAAACTGATTATTGAGATTGACGGTAAAGACCATCAAAATCAAAGGGAATAAGAAAAGAAGTGAATTGTTAAATATTCAACATAAGTTGCATATTGTTCGATTTACTAATAAAGAGATTATTGGCAATACAGATAAGGTTATATTAAAGTTGCAAAAGTATGTAGAAGATGACCTTCCCCAGTCCCCTCCTTTTCAGTCTCTTGACTGAAAGGGAGGGGACTGGGGTGGGTCATTACTCCATCCTAAACCAGTCAAAATCTGCATAACTCTCACTGACAGTTATATTCGGATTTATATTAAATAATCCGATCTTTGCGCTGATCCACATACCTTTCACGGCTTTAAATGTACTGCCTAAAGGTTGATAGGATTCGCCGGTAAGACTGTAAAAAAACCGGCAACTAGCCCGGTCATCTACCTGCACCTGCAAATAACAAGTATCCTGGAAAATAGGAAAAGATTCAACCTCTTGTGTTTTATCAAAATCCCGAAAATAAGTACCTGAATACATTCCAAGTTTCAATCCGCCCTCAGTCTGAGTCATGGCGAGGTATGCCCATTCCTGACCCATAACAACTAATCCGCTTTTTTCACCAATCTGTTGGTGATGAAAAATAATTTTTGTCGTTACGGTAAAAACTGGAGCCGAAAATTTTTGCAGAAGTAAATTTGGGACAAACCATAAATTTCCATTTTGTGTTAGATTGCGCACAGCATACAATCTCAAGTATCCGGCATGCTCAGTCAATGAGTACCATTCATTCCGGGGATTGGCATGCCACTGCCACTGGAGTCCCAGGCACTTTGAATTAAAATCATCTGATGCTTGTGGGCTAGAAACGGAATATTTTTTTCCGACATCCGGTTTTTGCCATTCCGGAACTGGTTCTCCAATACTATCTGCAGCACTTATAATCCCCATATAAGGCCAACCGTTCTGCCAGGTTACCGGTTGCAAATGTACAATACGTCCATAAGCATCCCTGTCCTGAAAATGCAAAAACCACCATTCACCGGATTTCAATAATACAAGTCCTCCCTGATGCGGCCCATTAATCATTGTATTTCCCTGATGAAGAACAATCTTTGCAGTATATGGTCCATAAATATTTTGAGAACGCAAGACGGTTTGCCAACCGGTGGCAACACCTCCGGCCGGTGCCAGTATATAATAGTACCCATTTTTCTTTAAAAACTTGGGACCTTCGATCGTTGGTTGAGTCTCCATATCCTGAAAAATAACTTTTCCATTGTCCAGTAGTTGTTTCCCATCACTGCTCATACGATATAAATAAAGAATATCTGCCCGTAATTTGCCCCGTACCAGATAGGCATTACCATCGTCGTCCCAAAAGGGGCAGGGATCCTCCCACAATTCAACATCAACGATATGATGCAATTGCCACGGACCTGCGGGATCCTTGGCCTGAGCCATAAACAGACCCTCATACGGAGTACAAAAATAGACATAATATAAACCATCATGATAACGAATTGATGGTGCCCAGGAACCCTGACCGTGTGCAGGTTTATTATATTTTTCAAAGGGTAATTGCTGATAGACATGTCCGATGATCTGCCAATTTACCAGATCTTTTGAATGCAATACTGGTATCCCGGGCATACAGTTAAAACTGGAGGCAACCATATAAAAATCGTCTTCTACACGAATCACATCGGGATCGGAATAATCGGCAAATATTATAGGATTTTTGTAACGTCCGTTACCCAGTTCAGGCAGCCAGTTTTGAGCGAACAAAGATGACAGGGAAATGATAAGAGCAATAAAGATATAGTGTTGTGCAATCATTAATATCCTCTTATTTTTTTAATACCTATTTAGCCGCACTCACAATAATCTCGAAACCATCCAATTAAAAAAATGATATCTCTACATTAAAGTTTTGCAACAATTTTACGCAAAGTATTCAATCCTGCGATCTC
>CAYSHN010000471.1:0-3407 GCA_964430815.1 uncultured Calditrichota bacterium
TACACACCCTATTCCGGAAGTGGCCATCTGTTTTGGAAATAAATTACTGCGGGGCAATCGGACAAAAAAATTGAGTATGGAAAGTTATGCCGGTTTTGAATCGCCAAATTATCCGGAACTGGCCTCCATTGGTTTAAATATTCAACTTCATCCACATAATTTTTTAAACTCAAAACAACGGTCAATTTTAAAACCGGTATTCGATTCCGGATTAATTGTAATCCAGATTTATCCCGGTCTCGAACCGGATTTATACCGGTTTATTTTTAAAACCACGGTCAGAGCAATCCTGTTATTGGGTTATGGAGTGGGGAATCTACCTGATCGTAAACCGAACTGGTTAAATTTCATTACAGGTGTATTAGATACCGGTAAACTCGTTTTTATAGGCAGTCAATCGGTACACGGTCAAGTTGATATGCATCTATATGAATTTGGGAAACAGGCTGAAAAGCTGGGGTGTGTTTCTTTGCAGGATATGACCACTGAAGCTGCCCTGGTAAAACTCATGTTGCTGATGGGAAATTTTAATGACCCACAGCTGATTAAAAAATATTTTAGCCTGCCTTTGGCTGGGGAAGTGGGGGAAGAGTAACGAATGAAACTGCGTTCCTGGTTAAGAAAAAAAAATATGTGGGTAGTGTTCTCCCATGATTATTATCACGGTTTAAGTGGAGTGAGTCAGATTGACACGATCGATGCCATGAGATTTAAGCGAATCAGAGATGAGTTGGTCGAACAAAAAATAATTAAGCGTAAAAAAATTCTCGTACCCGGGATGGTAAATTATCACGATATGGGTTTGATTCATACACAGTCCTATTTAAAGAATATCCAGGATCCTGCTCATGTAAGTCAACTTTTTCATCTCTATATGGATACACCCTGGGATTCGGCCATTCTCGAATTTTTCCGGATCGTTACCGGTGGTACATTATTAGCCACGGAGTATGCGATTAAAAACCAGGGAGTAGTATTTAATCTGGGGGGTGGCTTTCATCATGCCCGACCCGATCAGGCTGCAGGATTTTGCCTGATCAATGATGTGGCCATTGCCATAAGTAAATACCGTAAAAAGAAATTAATTCAAAAACCGATGATCATCGACCTGGATTATCATCAGGGTGATGGCAATTTGCTGATCTTTAAAGACGATCCCAATGTCATGACCTATTCCATGCATGCCAATCCCTGGCTGACCATTACCAAAGAAAACAACCTTGATATCATTGTACCCGAAAAAAGTGACGGTCAACACTATTTGGAAATTTTACAGTCCAGCCTGCCGCCAGCCTTTAATAATTTTAATCCTGATCTGGTATTTTATATTGCCGGATCCGATCCTTATGAAGCTGATACTATCGGTGACATGACCTTAACCCGTGAGCAAATGCTGGATCGTAATTTGTTCGTCTATAATCTGGTTCAGGCGAAGAATGTACCGATGGTCGTGCTGGCTGGTGGCGGGTATGGTCCTCAAAGTTGGAATATATATTATGATTTTATCAAAGAAATTTTTCTGAGTTAGCCATGAAATTCAATAAGTACTGGCTGATCGCCAAACGGTTACATACTGAGCAATTGCAGCGCCTCAATTTATCCGAATTGGATTTTTTTGAAAAAAGCATGTTCAATCTGGATCTGGGCCGGCGAGGTAGTACTTTTTTCCTGGGATATTATTCTGAGGAAGGAATTAAACTGGCGCTGCACAAATATGGTGTTTATAAAAAACTACAGCAACATGGATTTCATGATGTGGTAACAATTATTGATACCAGTGACCCGTACCGGCACAAGGTCACGATTTATCATAATCAACAAACCCAGAATAATATCATAATTGAACTGGTACTGCGAAAAGATTTTTTTACCATAAAAATGCCGTATTCCTGTCCTTTAAATGGTAAAACTTATCTTGGCCTGACCATTGATTGGTTGTGTGTACAGAACCTACTTGGTTCCTTTAACGAAGATCGACCTCAACTGCCTGGTCAGAAATACCCCGGTTTAGGTTTTTCTTCTGTAGTAGTGGAATTGCTGATGATTATCTGCTGGCGTCTGAATCTGGCCAGCCTGATAAACATTCCGGAATTTTATCATAATGCAGTCTTTTATTCAAAGATCTTTTATTATCTGGATCCACTGGATCAGGCGAAATATCTGGCCCTGAACCGGACTTTTGAAAAATATCCACTGGATAAAATATCCTGGGCCATCGACTGGGGTTGCGTAACGGAGCTCAGTGAAAATCAACCATTCACCTGGTTTGTCAAACAACAGATTGTGCCACTGGAAAAAGAATTAAAGCATATGTACAAATCGAAAGAGTACCGGGATTTCGTAAGCACCAAGGCTAAATCATTTCGGTTTGTTTTAGATGAAAAAAAATATGAAGAATTTAAAAGTAAAAATTGGATTAAATATTCAGAGGGAAAAAGATGAGAATTAAAGCGACGCAATTGCGTAAAGGAATGATTATAGAATATAATAATGACCTCTATCAACTTAGTGAAGTATTGCATATCACTCCCGGCAACTGGCGTGCTATGATTCAAACGAAGATGAAAAGTATCCGCACAGGTACCAATGCCGAGAAACGTTTTCGCAGTGATGACATTATTGTTAAGGCCGATCTGGAAACAAAAGAAATGGAATATTTATTCCAGGATGGGGAAATGTACACTTTTATGGATGTCCAGACCTACGACCAGGTTTCATTGCATGTCGATCTGGTTGGCAATGTTGCACTTTACATTTTGCCCAATACCAAGGTGTTAGTCGATTTTTATCAGGGTAAACCGCTCAGCCTCGAGTTGCCCGGATCGGTAGAACTAAAAGTTGTCAAAACCGATCCCGCCTTGAAAACCGCTACAGTCACATCTTCCTATAAGCCGGCAGTTTTGGAAACCGGTCTAAAAGTACAGGTCCCGCCATTTATCGCCGAAGGAGATATCATCCGTATCGATACTTCGGAGGGAACTTACCTGGAACGGGCAAAATAAAATGGTAATCTATAAGATAAAAATTATAAAAAGAAAACCAATAATTGTATTGAACTAAGAATAAATTATTCATAACTTCAAAGTTTTTAAAATCAATAACCTAACGGTACTAAACTGAATATTATTGAAAAACATAAAAATCAGATAATTTTATAATTAAATTTAAGTAAAGGAGGATAGTCTAGGGAATGATTACTGTAAAAGTACGAGATAACGAAGCTTTCGAAAAAGCATTTCGAAGATTTACCAAGGCTTGTGAGAAATCCGGTTTAATGTCTGAAATCAAAAAACATCAGCATTTCGAAAAACCGAGCGAACAGAAAAAACGCCGGGTGAACGCTGCCAAGCGCAAGATGCGTAAATTAATGGCAGAAAACAGATAAATATTTATACCATGTCTATCGA
>CAYSHN010000472.1:0-3389 GCA_964430815.1 uncultured Calditrichota bacterium
AACGTCCTATTTTGCTTTTCGAACAAACACGGCGGTTGGAACAGCACCGACGGAACGAATGAGAATATCAGAAAATGGTAATGTTACCATCAACAGTGCATCATCAGGATTCGCAACATTCCAGGTAAATGGAACTTTACTGTTTCCCTCTCTGGCAGGAGGGACGCTTACAACCGATGCACTTGGTAATGTGTACGTAGTCAGTGACGAAAAACTTAAAACCGACATAAAAACAACAACAACGGGACTTGCCGCCGCATTAAATACAACACCGATAACGTATAAATTCGATCCGAAAAGTGGACTTGATACAAAGAATACTTATTCGGGGTTTTCAGCGAAGAATCTCATTGATGCAGGACTGGGAGAAGCTGTAACAAAAGTCCCGGTTTATGATTACGTAACGCAATGCACAAAAGGTGCGACACCAGCGGAAGATAATTGTGCTCCCGCACCAGTACCGAGGTTAGATAAAGACGGTAATCAGGAATACACCTATGCGGTAAATGACCGGGCAATCATTGGAGTATCAATCAACGCCATAAAAGAGCTTGCAGATTTGGTAGAGCAGCAGAACCAGACAATCAACTCGCAGGAATTGAGGATTAAAGCGCTTGAAAAGAAGGTGGGGATAGTGAAACCATGAAACTAAAAACTCTGATTTTAATCGGGCTGCTTCTCGCAGTCCTGATCCCGTTTGTATCCGGATCGCCCTATGTAACCCCGGACGAAATCACCGAAACCTCAATCGTCTGGAATCTCACACAGTTACCCGTCGGAAGGATAATTGATACCATTGCGCTCGATGGCATCACAGTAAACGGGGTGGACCCTTCAGCTACGAGGATAGTTCAGAACAACCTCTATCCCAACGAATCGCACATCATCACAATTCTTGACACTCTGGGGGCCGTCTATGAAACGCAAGCCTATACCCTACCCTCCCCACAAACGCAAGTAATGACTATCTGGAACGAGTGGTTCTATCTCGCCCTGATCGTAGCGGCGGTATTCCTTGGACTCATGCGAAAGATGGGATTCATGGAGATCATAGCGTCCTGCATCTCACTCTATGCACTCTCTCTTTACCTTGCAGACGACCCGGTACAAACAATGGATATCTGGCATATCAAGTTCCTGCTTTACATCTTCTTCTTTGTCTTCCCGTTTGTGCTCCTTTACTTTAAGGGAGGATTGCTGAAATGAAGATCCGAATGTTCATCGAGGACGACGACGACAGGAAAAAAACGCGGAAGACCAAAAAGAAAAGCGATGTCGTCCCTACAACATTTGCCGGTATCAACGCCCCGGTAAACGCCGCCCGGTACTTGGAAGAAAAATATCATATCGGGCGTGCGGAAATCGAGAAAAAGGTGAACTGACGTGTTCGACCTTATTCAAAATCCCGCCTTGAAATCTCCCATCTCTTATCTTTCACAAATCGAGATCGTTTCACAGAGCTGGGGCAACTGGTCGCCGGCAGTCTATTACGCGGCGATCTTCCTTAATTTCCTGCTCTGTATTAAGATATATGACTACGGGGTCGATGCCGGATGGGGAATTGATTTTACCTTATTCCTGTCAATCTCTGCAATGTTGGTACCCATTATGATCGGATTACCGTTAATCTGGTTAGTATCCAAATCGGGGTGAATCCCATGATAGAAATAAATGTTTCAAAAAGATATCTGGCAGTCGTCGGGCTTCTTACCTTCGGGTTCGTCTATATGAGCCTGTCATTCAGTACCGCCTTCTGGATCTCGCAGGTATTCCTGATCTTCCTGATGATCTACCTGTTCCACGAGCCGATGCACGTTATCATCGCCCTGGAGCAGGGAGTAAAGGTGCTGCAGGTTAATCTGGGGAACCAGAGCCACGTAACCTTCACTTCAGAGGACGACGGCAACCCAGACATCGAGAAGATCGAGCTGCAGATTTACGGGGGGGGATTCGCGGTGGACTTCGCGGGATTCCTGATCGTTTCAATCACCTGCCTGCTATGGGGGATGGCACATGCCGATTTTGTCTCCATCGCCTTCGGTATCGTGATCGCCGTAACATTCCTGATCGCCCAGACCGTCCCCGGATCAGACTGGCAGGAAATACAAAAAAGAATACCCAGAAAGGCCGGTGCGTAAGGCATGGGACTTTTAGACAAAATGAAAGGGGTACGCTATCGTGCCCGCATCTTTGATAATGGTATCTACCTGAAAACGATTGAAGTACCCGATACCGGACAGCGTGACATAACATCACTGGTGAAGGCGAGGTCCTTAGGGATCTTCGGTGACGAAGTAAAAGTAAAATTCATGATCAACCCCAAGATCCGCCCGAAACTATTTGGAGGATATATTCAGGAGATCGATTTCGATGTCCGGGACGCCATGCAGCTCGCGGATCTATTTGATCTCTTACCGGATTACGTGTGCGAGCTGGAAGAAACCTTTAAGAAACTTATAGAACTGCGGGAATCGTCCGGTATTGAATCCCTTGCAGAACCCATACAGGAATCTGATCAACCCAAAGAGGGGGAGACAGAAACGAAAGAAGGCGAGAAAAAGCCGACCCCCCCAAAGAAGCCCGGCGTCTTCAAATCCGGTGCGAAAGTGGCACAGAATCTTCTCGCATTACGGGACGCTATCGACGACAAAGATAGAAGGAAACTCATAAAAGACTGCCTCGATATCTGCAAGGATCACCCCAAAATGCTGTACCTCCTGCCCCATGAGATGAAGGTAGATCAGGAAGTAAGGGCGATCTGCGCCCAAACGGTAATCGCACGGACGGGAGTAATGCCGGCGTACTACTTCCAGCAGGAGAACGCGCAGGTATCCCAGAAGATGCTCGCACAGCCGCCACAGAAAGAAGGATGGGAGCGGGTGGTTCTTATCCTTGGAGTGCTCGCAGCGTTTATTATTCTTGCAGCTCTCGTATTCCATGCAGCGGGGATGTTCTAAATGGGAGTATCCCCCCCTTTAGCCGCCTTCGGAGTAACCCCGATTGATAAGGGAATCGCAAAGAAAGGCGACGGGAGACCAGTGAAAAGTAAGTATGAAGACTTTTTAGGGGCTATTCACGATATTGCCTTCTCTGATAAAAATGTCGATATGCAAACCCGTCTGGAATGGGATAATATCGTAGGGGAAGTCATGGCGGAACTTCTTGCCGCCGATATGATGTCGGGTACTATGTTTACCCACATCGACGATCACCCCTACTTCTTTTTCGCCACGCCCCAGGAGATCCTGCAAAAGATGTTCGCGGAAGAAACGGCAAAACAGTACGTTGAGTTCATCAACAAACGCCCGTACATGTTCCCAGCTCTATCCGTAACGAAAAAGAAACTTAACGAGCTGGTTGTATCCCTCGGAGGGTTGGGTCGGCAAGAA
>CAYSHN010000473.1:0-3380 GCA_964430815.1 uncultured Calditrichota bacterium
CAATGATCTTGATTTTAACAATGAAAATATCGGGATCTCAGCTTTGATTTATCCATTTGTTCTTAATAATGATGTCTATTTTTTAATTAATAAAGGTCAGCAAGATGCCAATCCCAAGACTACCAATTACGCCCTGCGCATTTCCATGACCCAGCATCTGGAATTTCTGATCCGTGATGCGAACAATCAGGCCCAAATTGTGGCTTCTTCCTTTACCATTCCAATTAATCAATGGACTTTCGTAGCCGCTTATTATAATTATACTGCTGGTAAAGTGTATTTGTGGAATACACCCACAGGTGCAAGTGCAGCTGTTGATTCTCTGACCTTTAATCAAAATATAATTACCAATGATCACCCTCTGGCTATCGGTGGCTGGTATAGTGCCGCTACGGCATTATCTAAACCGTTCAAAGGCAGAATGGATGATGTTCGTATCAGTGGTCGGCTGGAAGATATTATACCCGGCTTAACAGCAATAAGGGGTAATACCCAGGTATATGACGCGTCCAATAGATTTGACTTATCTCCCAACCCTGTTTATCTGGCTAAGGGTACCAATCAACTTAAAGTAAATTTGACGGTTCAGGAACCGCAGACAATAACCCTGAACGTGTTCAATATCCTGGGACAAAAACTCTATACATCACGAATATTTACTTCTGATAAAAAATATGAATTCTTTTTGAATTTGCCGGAGATACTGGGGGATCACTATAGCGCTGGATTTTACTTTATTCAGCTGAATGGAAAGGATCTCCGGCAAATTAAAAAATTATTAATTATCAAATAGTGGAATTAAGTGCGTAAAGTAGTTATAGCCGGTCTGTTTCTGATATCCGGTTTTTGTGGGCTGGTATATGAAATTGTCTGGACCCGCATTTTTGGATTAATATTCGGAAATACCACGCTGGCCATCAGTACCGTACTGGCCGCCTACATGCTGGGACTGTCTCTGGGTGCCCTAATGCTGGGACGGCTGGCTGATAGTCTTAAAGCACCACTCAAAATTTATGCACTGCTGGAGTTGGGTATAGGCGGTTTCGCCTTATTAATTATCTTATTACGAAATCCTGTCGAACAATTATTCATTGCGATTTACCCTCTGCTAAATCACTTACCATTCGTTTTTATTCTGATCAAGTTTTTGACGTCCTTTCTGCTCATGCTGCCGGCAACTTTTTTTATGGGTGGAACTTTACCGGTTTTAAGCCGTGCTTTTATCCGTTCTGATGAGCGGTTGGGGACCGGAGTTGGTACACTTTACGGTATAAATACCTTCGGTGCAGTGCTTGGAGTTTTTTTAACGGCCTTTGTTTTGATCAATAATCTGGGTGTTAATGGATCAATCCGCTTGGCAGTCATGCTCAATTTACTTATTGCCGCTGCCGCCCTCATCATATCCCAACTAAAACAGGAAAGCCTGGTATCACCAGCAGTTACTAAAACACCAGAGCGGGACAGAATTAATTCCCGGTTAATTCTCTGGGTGATGGGACTGTCCGGTTTTTGTGCTTTAGCCTATGAAATACTCTGGTCGCGGATCCTGGTTTTTGTATTGTCAAATTCGGTTTATGCTTTTGCACTTATGCTAACAGCCTTTCTGCTGGGGATTGCCTGCGGTTCCTGGATTGGCGGATGGTTCGCAGATCGATTGCATGATTTGCGCCGGATGTTGGGTTGGCTTGAAATCGGAATTGCCGTGCTGGCCGTTACAACCGCTCTGGTACTCATTAATATTACATATTTATCAAGTAAGATAATAGTAGTCGAATTTTCCACATCCTGGTGGTACTTAAATGGTTTGCGTTTTATAGTAGCTGTGCTGGTGATGATCCTGCCGACTCTGTTGATGGGTATTGCCTTTCCGCTGGCAGTAAAACTTGTTACGGGTAATGTAAATCAACTTGGGACAGCACTTGGTAAACTATATTTTTACAACACGCTGGGTGGTGTAGCCGGATCATTCTTAACAGGTTTTCTTTTCATCACTTATTTTGGTTCCTCGCTGACCATGATGGGTATGGTCGCTATCAATCTGCTGGTGGGTTTGTGGTTAATCTGGCCACGATGGTCAACACGAAGGGTACTAAAATTTTCATTTGCCGGTTTGGTGTTGTTAACTCTTGGAGTGATATTTTTTACGATACCCCGTACCCTCTTTGCCGAAACTTACTCAACCACTGAGAAAAATTATCCACTAATCGATTTCCGGGAAGGGATTGAAGGTACAATTACAGTGCATCGCTCCAATTTACCCGGCCAAGCCAATTTAAGAATTGATGTGGATGGACTTAATGTAGCCGGCACCAGTTTTATGCTACGCACCCTGCAAACACTGCAGGGCCATCTGCCACTGCTTATTCATCCCCAGGCTGAAAAGGTTATACAAATCGGATTCGGAACCGGACAGACTTCCTGTTCGGCTCTGATGCATGAAATTAATGAATTAAAGGTGGTGGAAATTTCTGCAGACGTTTTAGACCTGGCGGCACAATACTTTATGGATATAAATCAGGGCGTTTGGCAAAATCCACGTTTTAATCCCATCATTATGGATGGTAAAAACTTTATCAAGTACACACCGGATCGTTATGATATCATCATGAACGATGCCAACTATGCAGTGGCTACGGCTAGTGCCAGTCTGTTCACACGGGATCATTTTTTGTCCGCTTTATCCAAACTGAATCCCGGAGGCGTTTTCTCTACCTGGATGACCACGGATCTGGATCCCCGGGATTTTGTTATCGTCCTACGAACATTTCAATCTGTTTTCCCTAATTGCCTGCTCTGGATGGCTCCCACTTGCATTAATAAACAGGTTGTATTAATGGGCTCAGCCCAAGCCATCCACCTGGATTTTGCTATGATTCAAAAACTAATTAAACAAACAGATATCCGCAATAATCTGGCAGCAATTAATATCCGCTCGACCTATGATTTACTTAATTGCCTGGTACTGGATTCTGCTGGTATAGCTGGTGTGGCGGGTCAAACCAGGATTAATACTGATGAATATCCAATTCTGGAGTTTTCCCGGCAGGATATCCGGGCCCGGGATCTATGTGCCTATCAGAATCTGGCCCGGATTATGTTGCGACCGCCACAATGGAACAATTTACTGGTAAATTTACCAGTTGATTCAGTGTTGTACCGGCAAGTAAGCGATACCCTGCGACGAAATCAACTGGCTTCACGTCAATTGCTGATGGGTATGCTGCAGTTTTATCAAGGACGACTTCGGGGAGCACTGCAGACTGTTCTCAATGCCTCGCGGTTAATACCGGAAAGTCAACTGGCCGCCCAATTTTTCCGTGATATGGATATGATTACGACTCAACTGGTCTTTGAATCACAGAATCAACCCGGAAATGTGG
>CAYSHN010000474.1:0-3367 GCA_964430815.1 uncultured Calditrichota bacterium
TCATCTTTGCCATGATTTTTGTAGTCTGTTTTCTGGCCTTTTTCAACTTCAATCTTCCGGATGCATTTCAGGTTTCGGTGCCACTCCGTGATGGCGGATTCATGGCAATAAATACGACCAAAGAAGCCTGGACCAGTGTTATTCCCTCCTGGAATCTGAATATGCCGGAACAATCCATGTATTCGATTTACAATTTATTCGGCATAGCCATATTGTTCTATTTATTGAAAGTCACCATTGAAGGGAGTGGTGGTACAAGTCAATATATGGTCCAGCGTTTCTTCGCTTCCCGCAGTGACCGGGAATCAGGATTGCTAACCTTATTTTGGACTTTTCTATTGTCGTTCCGCTGGCCATTCATCGCTTCGATCGCAGTAATGGGCGTTGCCTGGGGAGTGACCCAGGGTGTTATCGCCGATCCGGAGACAGTGTTGCCGGCAGTGGTTAATCGCATGGTGCCGCTTGGTATCAAGGGATTACTGGTGGCCGGACTGATGGCGGCTGCCATGTCCACTTTCTCTCCCACAGTCAATGCCGGAGCGGCCTACTGGGTGAAAGATATCTATCAAACTTATCTCAATCCGAAGGCTAGCGAAAAACAATTGATACTCCATAGCCGTTGGTCCTCCATTATAATCGTAGCCTGTGGTTTAGTCTTTATGCTGGCGATCAGAAATATCAATGAAATCTGGGGCTGGATCACCTCCAGCCTGGGTGCAGGTATGTTGATCCCGACCTTAACACGCTGGTACTGGTGGCGGATGAATGGTTATGGATTCGCAGCGGGAACAGTAACCGGTATGGTTGCCGCAGTCATTCAGCGAATATTCTTACCGGATATACCCGAGTATTTCTCATTCATTATTGCTACCGTCTCTTCATTGATCGGTATGATTATTGGAACATATGCTGCTAAACCTACCGACGATGCGGTTTTACTGGAATTCTATAAGCGTACGCGGCCATTTGGATTCTGGGGTCCGATCCGCCGGAAAATTGCGCCGGAAACGCTTAAACAAATTAATAAAGAAAACCACCGGGATATTCTTTCCACTTTTTTTGCTGTGCCCTGGCAGATAGTTCTGTTTTTAACCGGTATGACTTTTATTATGAAACGTTGGGATCAGTTTGTCTGGATACTGGGGGCACTAATTGTTCTATCGGTAGCTCTTTATTTCAACTGGTTCCGCCATCTGTCCAAGGAGGTTAAAGTAGACTGATGTATCGATTCCGCAAGGATCATGCTGGATTAATCGTCAGGATTTCCTGGGTTTTGCTATGCTGTCTGATTTTAGCTTTATTATCCTGCCAGCGAAATACCAAAAAGAAAATGATTGTTTGGACCTCATTGCGGCCGGTGGAAAGGGAATACCTTCAACAGGAATTAGATGAATTTGGTATAAATTTTCCGGATTATCATTTTAGTCAACTATTCTATGCACCGGAAGAATTGCGTAATAATTTTATTATTACAGCAATGGCGGGAAAAGGACCGGCCCTGGTGCACTGTGCCAGTGATTTCATTGGTCCCATGTCGGAACTGCAGGTTATAAGACCTCTGGAAAATGTTTTCGCTGAAAAATTTCTGGCTGAATTCATCCAACAACCTTTCGCCGCCAATACAGTTTTTCAGGGCCACCTCTATCAGATTGCAGACCGGATCGGAAACCATCTTTGCCTGGTCTACAACAAGAAAATAATCAGCAAACCGCCAAAGACCATTCAGGAGTTAATTACCCGTGGTAAAGAGCTGGTTAAAGATGTGGATGGGGACGGCCGGATTGATAACTATGCTCTGGCCTGGAATTATACCGAGCCGGCTTTTGCCGTCCCTTTTATCGGTGGATATGGTGGCTGGGTTATTGACCAGAATAATCAGCCGACGTTGAATACAGTGGCGGTACAGAAAGCTGCGCGCCTGATCTATGATCTGGCCAATAAATATAAGATCATCCCCGCGGAGTGTGATTATGAAACAGCCAATGCTCTCTTTCTGGACGGCCGGGTGGCCATGATTATTAATGGTCCCTGGTCCTGGGCTACCTATCTGAAAAGCGGCATCGATATGGGTCTGGCCCGCATACCAAAAATTGATGAAACAGGTTTGTGGCCTACACCGATGGTTTTTCCGATGGGTTACTGTTTAAATGTTAATTTAAACGCTCCGGATCTGGAAGTTGCAAAACAACTGGTGATGCATTTGACCTCGGCACAGGTACAACTGAAATTTGCCAGGGAGTTCAAGATCATTCCGTCGCGGATAGCGGAGATGAATTCTAGTGAATTACGTAAGGAAGAGTTGTTTGTAAATGCCGTCGATCAAATGATGGTCGGCAAACCGATGCCGGTGATGACCGAAATGCGCTGGATCTGGGATGCCATGCGTCCAGCATACCAGGGCATCTTTACCAAGCAGATCACACCGGAACAGGCAGCCGCGGAAATGCAGCATCTGGCTGAAAAATTAATTGCCGAAAACAGACAGTAAATAATTATATCATCCGGAAATTTAGAATAGATGAGCTCATCCAATTCAGCATTTAATAGCCGAAAACTGATTCTGCTGTATACAGCACCGGCCATAATCGTAATGGCTGTAGTGGTGGTTTATCCATTCCTGTATAATATTGTTCTGTCTTTTTCCAATATGAATCTTACTCATTTCCGCGATTGGACCCTGAAAGGATTAGGCAATTTCAGGATGGTGTTTGCGGATAGCGCTTTCTGGTATTTTTTAGGGAAGACCTGCCTATGGACGATTTTAAATCTGATCTTTCATGTCGGCATCGGAGTGTCTCTGGCCTTGATCCTGAATAAAGATATCAAGGGTAAATCCATTTACCGGACGCTGTTAATCCTGCCCTGGGCCGTGCCACAGTATATTACTGCTCTCACCTGGCGGGGTATGTTCAATGCCGAGTACGGGACAATCAATCTTTTGCTGGAAAAAGTTTTTGGGTTACATATTTCCTGGCTTTCCACAGAATGGGGTGCTTTTACAGCCTGTTTAATCACAAACGTCTGGCTTGGTTTTCCGTTCATGATGATTGTGGCCCTGGGTGGATTACAGAGCATTTCCGATTCGTATTACGAAGCAGCAGAGATCGAAGGGGCTAATGCCTGGCAGAAGTTCTGGGGTATTACAGTGCCCCTGCTGAAACCGGTAATGGTTCCGGCCATCATTCTGGGGGTAATCTGGACATTTAATAATTTCAATGTAGTTTGGCTGGTCAGTAATGGCGGAGAACCTTCCGATACTACGCATATTCTGGTCAGCTGGGTTTATCAAGCAGCATTTACCTATTTCCGGCTTGGTTATGCGGCAGCATTTTCAATATTAATTTGTGATCTAATGTTTATTTTTAGT
>CAYSHN010000475.1:0-3366 GCA_964430815.1 uncultured Calditrichota bacterium
GTATGGGATTTAAATAGCCGAGTATCTGATTTTAAACACAAATTGAATAACCTATTCAGAGGCTAACTGCCTTTTAGTTGCCTCTGATAAGCAGGTTAAGTTCTTATCGACGATATACTAAACTATTCACTTACCAAACTGAATACCTATCTTTTTCAATAATTCAAATGGTGGTTCACCACCAGCAAAAATAAATACATAATCATTGGAAATCTCCTGCTCTCTCCCCTGAACATTTATCCGGACAGAGTCCGTATTAATAGCCAGAACATTCGAATTAAGCAGAACGTTTATTTTCCCACTGAGCAGCATTTCATTAAGATGATCCTCGTTACGGCGTTTAATCCGGAAAAATTTTTCTTTGCGGTAGGAAATGGTAACCGTATTTCCTTTTTGCCTGGCCAGTCCGACTGCTGCCTCAATTGCACTATCCCCTCCACCCACTACCAGTAAATGTTCGTTCTGGTAAGTACCGGCATCCAGTAATTTATACATGACTTTCGGTTGATCCTCACCGGCGACATTTAGTTTCCTGGGTGTACCGCGACGTCCAAGTGCCAGGATAACAAACCGCCCGGGGTACGCCCCTTTGGAAGTCTGAATCTGAAAATGCCCGTTTTCTTTAATTATCTGCTCTAATTTTTCTCCCGTGCGGACCAGAATATGAAATTTATCTTGAACCTCCTGCCATACCTGCAATAATTCTTCTTTGCTGTATTCGGGACGATTAAGCCAGCCGTATAATGGTATCTCCACCGGACGCGTCATAATTAATTTTTTTCGCGGGTATTGTAATATCGTTCCGCCAATATTCTGTTGATCAATAAGCAGGTAGGACAGGTTGTACTTGATCGCAGTCAAGGTTGCACTCAATCCGGCCGGTCCCGCACCTACAATTATGATATCGGTTATTGATCTGCCGTTGCTACCAATTTTTTTCTGCGCCTGGATTGTCTCAATGACCTGACGCCCCTGGGAGATGGCATTGCGTATTAAAGCGAGTCCGCCAAGTTCACCAGCAATATATATTCCGGGAACATTAGTTTCATTATTTTCATTCATCAGCGGTATATCATCCCGCAGCCGGAGGTCTCCAAGACCAACATGGATCCCTTCCACCGGACAGGCTTCGGCACACAGGCCATGTCCGACGCATCTTAGTCCATTGATTATCGTGGCCTTGCCGTTTACCACCCCCAAAACCCCGCCTTCTGGACAGGCGGCCACACAGGCTCCGCACCCGATGCAGCGCAGTTGATCAATCTGCGGATACTGCGCTACCGGGCGATCTGTCCCCAGCCGTATCGCTTCTTCTTTCTGTTTAGTATCTTGTCTCTGCTGACGGCGAAATTTTATGAAGTATGGGACAACAATAAGTAAAAATACGAGTAGAGTAATTACCCAGATTATTTGTGATTCCATTTATTTAAAAATTATTCCGGTTTTAATCCGCTAAGTAAAGGAGCGGATCTGTTTGTCGGTTGATCAATCTGTTTGTATTTATCAGTTACTTTTTATTAAAAGTGATAATCCAATTCGACTGATAGTATCTGACCCTGACGATCATCACCCCAGTCGTATTCATACTGACTGTAAAGATATAAATGCCACGGTAATACAAATTGCAGTGTGGAACGGAGCCAGTGATTAGTATGATATGAATCATTGATATCCAGGGTATAAAAATAGTTTCCATATTCTATATTGACTGAATGCCCCCGGCTAAAACTCTTTCCAATCAGCAGCGAAGGATTATAACCCCGGGTATAGGGATTCGAATATCCGGCCAGACGGGCAGAAAGCATCAAACCCCTGAATAACAGATTAGAATGGATTAGCTGCCCTGCCCAGGAGTAAGTTGATCCAGATCCCTTTATACTCTGACGGAAGCCGGCATTTACCGTAAACCGCAAATTGGACTTTATCCGCCAATATACCGTTGACCTCAGCCCCTGCCGGGAAGCATTGTCGAACAAACTATCGGCCAGAGTTCGCTGCTCATAGGTGTAAAAATTCTGGCGCTGATCGTAACTGATGCTGGTTGATAAAAATCCCGTAATATAGAAATTACCGGAGAGTATTAAACTACTTACATTAACATTCCGACCTGTCTTTTCTTTACGCCAATACCGGTTAACATCGATCTCGGCATTCTGATAAATTGAAAAATGTTGACCATTGGCATAACTTGATTGCAAATAGACATACTCCCGACTGATGGCTGTATAGTGATACTCACCCACTAAAGCCAATGTCGCTTCCAACCGTGAATCCGTAACAGATCGCCCTTTATGATAAGTAGTATACAAACCATATTTTTGCCTGGTTGGTTGAAAATCAGAATACTGCCATTGTGGTTGGGCACCGGCAAAAATTCCCAGGTGATAAGAATCGGCAAAATTATATTGCAGCAACGCCCCGTCAATATAACCAACACCGCTGAAAGCATTGGAAATAATCCGGCCGGCCCTGAAATTAAAAGGCGCCTGCAGATCATCATAGGAAAAAGATATTTCATAGATACGATTACGCCATTCCCGTTGTCCGGAAGTACTGCCGGAATTGTATATCCGATGATTGTAATTTGAACGCAGGCGGATCCGCAAATTATAATTACTGTTCCATAAGTTTTGGGCTTTAAAATTCAATCGCAAAGCAGGCTGGTCAAAGTCGCGTCTATTTGGCGAGTTGTCTAAAAACTGATACCATTGCAGGGCAACATTACCAGATATTCGCACTGCCGATACACGGGATGGTTCCTTCCTTGAAATTTCCGGAGTGGGGGGTTGGGCTAAAACTATCGAAGTTTGAACTTCAGCCGGTATGATCTGAGATTTCTGCAGGCTAACCTGATCGCCGATTTGGGGATTCTTTATAACACCCAGCAGTTTTGCAGATGCCGTGTGTTCAGCTGTATAAAGTACCTTAATTTCAGCAACCTTCACCCGTTCTCGCCATAAGGTCAAGGTATCACCGACGTTTATCCCGGCGTCTTTGCCTCCATCCAGATAGACGTTCTCGGACGATATATAGGTTACGGATAATATCCGTTCTTTTTCCTGAGCTGTGGCAGGGACGATCCATAATAAAATACTGAAAACTACCATTGCCAGCTTAGCATGTCCGGCAATCGTTTTATTTAACCTTAGACACGTTTTCAATATAACGTCTTGAAAATACATTTAGACAGTCTCTACGTCAGTAATGAATTCTTTAGTACATATAACATTGAATGAGAAATTATTAATCCACATCTTTACCCTTTAAGCAAAGATTCCAGGCCATACACGATCAAGCAAGTTACATCTACGAGCGGGAATGATTTCCTTACCCTTGGCCCATTTCCCTCACTCACCACCTCTCCCC
>CAYSHN010000476.1:0-3361 GCA_964430815.1 uncultured Calditrichota bacterium
TGTGATTGTTTTGAATTGATTAAAGACATCCCAGATAAATCAGTTGATTTGATTTTGGAAGATATGCCATATAATATGACTGATTGTGAATGGGATATTAGAATTGATTTAACACAATATTGGGAATCAAGGTTAAGAGTCATAAAAGACGATGGTGTAACTGTTTTAACATCTAACCAACCATTAACAACAGATTTAATAAATAGCAATAGGAAACACTTTAGATATGAAATGATCTGGAATAAAATATCATCGTCTAATTTTGTACAATGCAATCAAAAACCATTACCAATACATGAGAATATATTGATTTATTATAAAAAAACAGGTAAATATAATCCTATTAAAATTAAAGCAAATAAACATAATTTACGACCCTATACAAATAACGGTATAACACCATCTACTCATTTTGTAAGAAAGGTTCAAAGAAACATTGAACACCATAAAAGCAAAGAAAGATATCCTGTATCTATAATAACAATATCAAGGATGTCTAATGAATGTAATGGATTAAATAGAAATCATTCTACACAGAAGCCAGTAGAATTATTTGGTAAGTTGATACAACTATTTTCCAAAGAAAATGATTTGATATTTGATGGCTTCGCAGGCAGTGGAACGACAGGAGTTGCAGCAATGAAAACGAATCGGAATTTTATTTGTATTGAAAAAGATTTGCCGATATATCAGAAAGCCGAGAGGCGAATTCAACGAGAACAATCAATTTTGAAATTAAAATTAGTGGAGTAGCATTCTAAAATCGTAAATCGTAAATTCCTGGCCTCGAATTGAGGCTAAAATCAAATTGGGGTGAAACATGAAAAAAATAATTGGAATCTGGTTGTTTGCCGTTCTGTTTTGGATGTTAATTTTTAGCAGTCTGGCATTTTCACAAACGGGTCAAAATACCGCTCGCTGGGATTTGTATTCAGGTAAATGGGATCTGTTTACAGCTTATGCCGATTCCAGCACGAACGATACTCTGTATTTCAATTATCTGGCGGGGGCGGATTCGGTTTTCTGGTCGGAAGGATTCAAGACCTGGCCGTTTATGGCGGTTCAGGCTATCGTGGTCGATAAGGCAGTCACTACGGATTCCTTCAAATTTATCGTTGATTTTTATCAGAGCGGTGAAGGATTCCTAAATGTAGTGGCAACTCGGTTCACACGTGTTAAGACATTGGGCTGGCAATCGACCAGCTCGTATGCCTTAGTGGATACGGTTACGGCGGCGGGTCGTTGGGCGGCCAATATCACCGACGAGCCGATCAATCCCCATCGCTGGGGACGGCTCAGAATTCGATGTTTTACTGGCAACAAGAAACTGCCGAGTCAGGAATATTGTCGTTTTATTGTGAATGGGTGGAATGACAAATGAAAAAAATACTCTGGATACTGGTTACTGGATATTGGTTGCTGGCGACTGGATGCTGGATGCTGGATACTGGCAATTGTTTCGCCCAGGGTAAAAAGGGTAAAATAGAGGGCGTGATTTACCTGGCGAAAAATCAGGCAATCAAGATGAATGCGCCGGTAATCGCCTATTTGATGGCGAATCTGTCCAATATCGAATCTATTGGCGGGCAGACCACGTTCATTGTGCCCATCGAGCGGGAATATAAAAAGAGTGTGAAATCCAGATTGGTAGATGGCTATTTGGTGCAATACATTTATAATCCTGTTAGTACTTCAGCCAGTGTGCAAAATATCAAAACGAAGGTGATCGAATTTGATTTTCAAAAGAAAACAATTTCCAAAGAGAAAAATCAAAACGATGATAAGAATTGTTTTGATCGACCCAGCGATACCAAATTGAAACAAGAGGTCGAGAAAAAGGAAAAAGCAAAACAGAAACCCCAGGCGATCAAACCTGGCAAATAATCGGGGTGAAATATGAAAAAATTAATATTGATTTTGGTTATTATTTTACTGGCAACGTTGCAAATATATGCACAGCCATTCGGTCATAAGACGCAATTGAAAGCGTTCAAAGTTACGCCCGATACCGCCAATATCAGCAAGACGGTCGGCTGGGCCTGGTATTATACCGTTGACGAACGGTTCTATGTGGGTGATGGCACCTATCTCAAACAGGTCGGCGTGGAAGGCGATACGATCCGTTTTGCTAAAGTGCTGGTAGATACGTTAGAGGGCTGGTCAACGGATTCTGTATTCGTCAATGATGATCTGGTCGTTTTAAAAGATGT
The DNA here is from genome assembly GCA_964430815.1 of uncultured Calditrichota bacterium. Taxonomy (GTDB): domain Bacteria; phylum Calditrichota; class Calditrichia; order JAJRVZ01; family JAJRVZ01; genus CAVZSQ01. The sequence goes on from CAYSHN010000476.1 coordinate 2,211, forward strand.
GCTATTCAGCGGCAAGACCAGCAACATGATGTATTATATCGACTCTGGCGGAGATACGGTGATCGTGATCGATCCCAATGCTTCGGTCGGTCCCCGCTTGATGATGCGAGACGCCACCGAAGCGGACTCGGTTGGATTCTATCATAACGGCACGGATTTCCTTTTCAACGCTTTGGCGGGCACTGGCAAGTTTGATTTTGAAAGCAATGTCGAGGCGGACTCGTTCCGATCGGAGGATGGGAATTTTGTTTACAATAATACGGCTAATAAACTGGTCGTATTGATGGCAGTCGTAAATGATTCATTTCGGGTGGAAGAAACCAGTTTGTTCAAAGGCAATATGACAATTGCGAACGGACTCGATTTCAATCATGGCACGACTGGTGTAAAGATAACTAATAACAGTGATGGCGCTCTTACTTACCTGGGCATGGGCAATGGCGCTGATGAAAACCTAACGCTCGACCTGGATACTTATTCAGACGAAGCGTATTGGTCGAGTGCCACCGGGGCCATCAATACATTTCCATCGATCAATCTTGGTAAAAATACGGTAGCATCAGGGCAAGCTAATTTCATAGCCAGTGATAATGACTTGACAAATATAGCAGCCAATACGAGCGATCAAATGACATTTAACGGCGCTTCAGGCGGTTATATCTTTGATGGCAAAGTGGGAATCAATCAGACGGCGCCGCTGGCCAATAGTCTCACGTTAGGCGGAAAAAGCAATCAGATTGACTGGCTATTGACCAGAGAAAACGTACCAGCGGGTACAGATTCCAGCATTTATGGTCATATCAGCAGCGGCGTTCCTTACTGGCGCTTGAATGCCGCTGATGGCGATACATTGAGCCTGTGGCATGATGGCAGCTCTGGTTTTGTCTCAGGGCATACCGCTCTCGGTTTGAAGGTTGGCAATACATTGAAATTAAACCTGGGCGCTACGACCACGACCAGCTATAATAATTTTGATCCTTCCACTGCCGACAATTTTACCATTGGATCATCGGCAGCATGGAAGCAAATAAACATTAGCGATTATATCACGCTGGGCGGTAAGGGGCAATCAGCCGAGATGTATATTTCCACTGAGAATACTTTTGCTGGCGCCGATTCCAGCATGTATGGCACAGTTTCCCTCGGCGTTC
>CAYSHN010000477.1:0-3334 GCA_964430815.1 uncultured Calditrichota bacterium
CATGGAATGAACACACTATCTCCGACTCCCTGTCCCATCGAGAAATAAACTTTCAACAACAAACATTCCGTATTCGCGATTTATGGTCTAAGAAAGATCTGGGTAATACCAAGAAGAAATTTCGCCGGCAACTGGCCGGACATGACGTAATACTGTTGAAATTGAGTCCAGTCAAATAAATTAAGCAGGGATTTTGCTTTAGATTGAAAACACTAAATATTTCGCAGGTTGATTCGGTATTTACGAACGGGATTTATCCCATCGAGATGGTGTTTTTTTATAAGCAGAAATTAGAGACACCTAAAATACATGCGACCCTGAAAAAAATTTCGACTGATTTCTGGCCGTTATTCGGGGAGTACGGTAAAGGGCAAATCTGTTTTGACCGCTACAGCGAAAATGATTGTTTTGCTGAAGAAACCTTTGGTCAGCAATTTAATTTCGAGGACACCGCTGGTGGTTTATTTGAGAAATACACCCAATTAAGTCAGATCACTTTGAAAAAATTATTCCATTTGAAGATTATCCAATATTCCAATGGCACAGTATTGATACCTAAAATGAATCACCTGGCCGGAGATGGTTATAGTTATTTTTATTTTTTGACCGTACTTGCTGCCATCACCAACAGTAACTCCTTTCCGCTTAAAAAATATATAACCCGTTTGTTTTATAAACCACATCACCGGCGAACGATCCTAAAAAAATTTTTGTTTAAAACGAGTGGATTAAAACCGCCAGCCCAGGATGCGAAATTCACTATCAAATTTGAGGAAGTTCCCCAAGAAGAGATCTATCAGTCTATTAGGGATATTAAAAATCAGTTCAATACAACGGTCTCGTCGAATGATCTGTTATCCGCCATGGTCCTCAAGAAATTTGTATTACTGCAGAAAGATTATTTTGGCGACTCTGTTAAGTTGACCATACCGATGGATGTGCGCCGACAAATTCCTGAATATGGACAAAAATACTTTGGAAATCCGCTGCTATTTGCCGTGACAGAATTTAAAACAAAATCTGTTCAGGAATCGGGTATTAATGAAATTGCCCTGCAGATCAGAAAAGCGGTTCCGGACATCACTATGGAGAAATACCTGAAATATCTGCAAGAATTGGAACAATTGATTGATACAAAACAGTGGGATAAACTCAAACCATACGATCCACAACATGGTTGCCTGGTAACCAATCTGACGAAAATGCCAACCGATAAACTTGATTTTGGCAGGGGTAAACCCGCTTTTATTTTCCCGCTAACCATTGAGAAGAATTCTGCAGCCTTGTTGACTCATCAGAAAAATTATCTTTTACGCTTGGCTTATTAAAAATATAAAAAGAGTAACCTGAGCAAAAAATTAATTAGGGAGCTGCCAATGTTCCGTTTCATACAACTCATCATGACTACCTTATTGGTTAATGCTTTAAGCACGACCGGATTTTCATTACAACATGATCTGATCAGCATAACGATGGGTAGTGATGGCGACACACTCAAGATTACAATTCTGGTTGATAATTATGTTTATACACCCGGTACCAAATCCGATTGGGGTTTTTCGTGTTTGATCGAAGGATTGGAAAAGACCATATTGTTTGATACGGGAAGGAAGGGTGATACCCTTTTGTATAACATCGATAAATTACATATTGATTTACTTAAAGTGGAGCAGTTGGTATTGTCACATGAGCACCAGGATCATACCGGCGGAATTTTAAATGTATATTCAAGAAATTCAGATATTCCTGCTTTTGTACCTATATCCTTTTCTGAAGATTTTGGTATCAGGACCGGAATAAAAACAATAAAACGGATAGAAAAGCCAACTGAGATTTGCCGGAATGCATTCTTGACCGGAGAGATGGGTACCCGGATAAAGGAACAATCATTGATCATCAATACAAAAAAAGGTCTGGTGATCGTTACTGGTTGTTCACATCAGGGAATTGTTGAAATACTGAAAGAAGCAAAACGAATTTTAAACAAAGATATCTATCTGGTCCTGGGTGGATTTCATTTACTGGAGCATTCCGATGCGGCAATGGCTGAAATAATCAAAGAATTTCAAAAATTGGGTGTACAGAAATGCGGGGCAACGCACTGTACGGGTGATAAGCAAATTCAAATGTTCAAAGAAGCATATGGTAAAGATTTTATTAATATGGGTACAGGTAGAATCTTGATTATCAGCGATTCGGGATTAGAGTTTAATTAAAAAGTCGAATTACAAGTAGAAGAACAATCCCTGCTCAGACGTTTGGGGATGATTTGCAAACCAGTCATATGGTATAATTAATAAGTATCAAAATTAATCAACTCCTGCATGAATATGTTTGTGATTAAATCGAGCAGCATAAACAAGATAGTAATTATAAAATTAATTTTGATTTGTGGACCGCTATTTGGTCAAAACCTGATATTTAACCAGGAAAAGATTGAACTGAATATTGATAACGAAAGATGCTGTTTAAAAGGTACCTATTATTTTCAAAACCGTAGTAATATGATTGCTGAAAGAATGATGTATTATCCATTTTCGGTAAATTATGGTCTGACCACACCGTACAGTATGAGTGTTACCGACTTGCGCGATCACAAAAATATTGCTTTTAACGCATATAATCAGGGTATCGTATTCCCACTAATGGTTCAGCCTTTAGGGGAGGTGGTATATGAAGTGATTTATTGCCAACAAGCACCTCAACAAAAAATGGAATATATTTTAACCACTACCAAGGCCTGGAAAAAACCTCTGAACCAGGCAGAGTTTGTCATTAAATTATCGCCAGGACTGCATCTAGAGTATTTATCAATACCCTGGGATAGTGTGCAGATATCTTCGTCGACAACCAGTTTTTTTATAAGCCGGTATCAATTTATGCCGGATTCAAATTTAATTGTAGAATGGATAAGGAGGTAATATGCAAAATATTCGCCTGACCTTTATTTATCTTTTTACAATTCTTGCTGTATGTGTCTGCATAGGAAATCCAATAATTTTATTTCGTATATATGAATTGCAACCCGATTCATCCGATTTTGCCATTGAGATCTTAAATCATGAAATGGATCCCTGGGATGGTTGGTATATAACTTCCTCAACAGATACAGCTTATTTTAAAACCGGGCTACAATATACTTCCGATTTCAAACTCATTGCTCAGGATAGCCTGATCAATCCGCTCTCAATGAATAGTCAGGTCGATGAGATCACCCTTTATTCTCCAAACGGACCGGTGGATATGATTCGCTATGGAGATGGTGCGGACAACTATGTATCGGCTCCTAAACCGGGCCAATCCATTTGTCTGAATAATTTTCGTGAAGTATTTC
>CAYSHN010000478.1:0-3324 GCA_964430815.1 uncultured Calditrichota bacterium
ATGCCGTTGTCGGCCAGGACCCGTGATGCCGGATTGAAATAGCTGAACTCATCGCTGTAGACCTGGTTTATCGAGCAGAATACGGCTGTATTGGCCGCCAATTTCGCCCCGACCAGGTTTTGTTCGTTCTCCTTGAAAAACGCATAGATCTGTTCCGCGCCATTATGGACCATCGGCGAGATATTTTCACCGAAAGTTTCGCGCACAACACTGAAGGTATTATGGTTGGCAAAGGCCTCGGCGATGCTCAGTTTTATCAGGTTGAAGAGAGCCTTTTCATTGGGGATCGGTTTTGGCGTGGAGGGCTGAATACAATACATCCAGACCGGTTTTTGCATGGCCGCGGCAGCCAGAAATTTCAGCGGACCTGAATTGGAGATCTTGACCTCCCCTTCCCCACGCGGGACGGACCGCAGCCCCGCTTGAATTTCCGAATAAAAAAAGTCCTCGACCGTGCCCATCATTTCCATATCATCGCCATTGGTATAGGCCATGTTGCCGTAATCACCGCCATTGATATTGCCGGAGAGCAGGAAATCCGGATTGATGGTTCTGGCCGCAGCGCGGATCTCCCTTTGAAATTCAGTCAGCGACCAGCTGCGAAACATAAGCCACTCCCGCCAAAGCGCTTGCGTATTATCCAGCGGGGGATCGATTTTCGCAATATCGGTAAGGTTATAGCGTTTTTGCAGATAGTCGGGCGACACTTTTTCACGAAGATATTTTCGGAATGCCTCCCGGGAGTGCTCGCAATAGCAGGTACCTTCGTGGACCTTGGTCCAGTCGACATAGGCCCCGTCGTGCCCGCTTATGGCAACAAGTTTCATCACCCCTTTGAAATACTGCACATAGGAGGGATTATCCTGGCAGCCGAACATTTCAAAACGGCCGCCGGTTTTAGGCGCGTTAGGATGTCTGAAGCGATACCAGGAATATTCCCCGTCATGCGTTCTCCGGGCCCATTTGTCCGGTCCTTCCGCCGGTCGCGGGCCGAAATATTTGACGTACTTTTCCCACAGTCCCGGCGTGTTGTACGCTTCATTTAAAGAGAGCTCTTCCGGTTTCGGCAGGTCTTCATAGGTCGGACTATTGCCCGCAAGGGCCATCGTAGTATAGCCGATTACATACATGCCTTCACGATGAAACCGGTCGACCTTTTCGCGTGCCGCTGCAATCAGCTTGTTGAATTCAGCCGGATCGGTGATATATTGGCCGTTCTCTTTATCCTTGGGGAAAATGATCGGCCCGCCGTTCTGGTTGACCGTCGCATGCAAGCGATTCAAGAACTCGATATTATCATTCGAGCGGACGATGCGTATATGTCCCCAGTCCCAGGGCCCAAGCGCTGTGTCGGTTTTCGAACTGCCCTCTTGAGCTGCAGCAGGGAGCACGCTGCAAATTAACAGAATAATGAATAATGCATAGCCCCATTTGATGTTTGTTAATTGCGCCATGATCTTCTTCTCTCCATTATTACGAGGTCGTATGTTCAAATTTAAATGCCCTTGCGCCGGCAAATTTCCTTTTCGCGTTGAAGCGTTACCATTCTCGAACACTTTATCCACCATGAGCCGCTGGAAAACAGGCCGGAAAAGTTAAAAAGCAATTTTATTTTCGGATCGTCCGGGGAAAGTGGCCAATTCCTTTCGAAGCAGGTCTTGATGCCGGTATTTTATCCTTGCACACTGCTATCTCAGACCTGCTCATCCTAGCGAAGATAGCCAATCAATGCAGGAAAACCAAGCAAATATTAAAAGGGGAGCAAATTGCATATAAAATTCAAATCCCAATTACCAAGCACCAAATCCCAAATAAATAATTTATTGAATAACGTTATTCTGTCTTCTCGTGTTTTAATCTTCAGTGAATTTATCTTTAACTTAAATAATTTGTTTTTTCACATATTCTTAGAGTAAATTAGTACTGTTAATCCAGCATTTTCCGGACAGCATCACTTTATTCTATTAACCGTTCATCTTCCGCTGGCATCCATCCGTTTATTGTATCAGACATATATTTCTTTTAGGAATTAGGCAATACGAATAAATTCTAGGGAGGGGGTAAATATGAATCCAAGCCTCACAAAACAATTTTCTAACTGTATTATTATATTAATTTTCTTTTCTATTTCAATACTTCAGGCTCAGATTGACACGCTCTGGACAAAAACTTTCGGGGGAATTTATTCGGATTTCGGTTATTCAATCCAGCAGACCATTGATGAAGGGTATATCATAACTGGCTCTACATATTCATTCGGTGCGGGTAAATATGATAGTTGGTTGATTAAAACTAATGCCGATGGAGACACACTCTGGACCAAAACATTCGGGGAATTTGGTTCGGATTACGCTTATTCAGTTCAACAGACTGCAGATGAAGGATATATTATAACTGGATCTAAATTTACATTCGATGGCAATGGCAGTGATGTCTGGTTGATTAAAACCAACGCCGATGGTGATACAATCTGGACCAGGACGTTTCAGGGATATTATACTACTAATAGTGGTGAATCAGTACAGCAGACTGAAGATGAAGGATATATCATAGTTGGATATACAGAGGCATGGGACTACAGTAATGGTGAGATCTGGCTGATTAAAACCAATGCCTCGGGCGATACACTCTGGACAAAAACGTTTGGAGGAAGTCAGAGGGAGTATGGTAATTCAATCCAGCAGACTGTAGATAAAGGGTATATCATAACTGGCTCTACACATTCATTCGGTGCGGGTGGAAGTGATGTCTGGCTGATTAAAACCAATGCCTCGGGCGATACACTCTGGACCAAGACATTTGGTGGAAGTAGTATAGATGAGGGGTATTACATCCAGCAGACTATAGATGAAGGGTATATCATAACTGGCTCTACACATTCATTCGGTGCGGGTAACTATGATGTTTGGTTGATTAAAACCAATGCCTCTGGTGATACACTCTGGACTAAGACTTTTGGGGGAAAGGGTGAGGATTGGGGTTATTCAGTGCAGCAGACTTTAGATGAAGGATATGTCATAACTGGATATACCTCTTCATTCCCTGCTGGTGTCAGAGATGCCTGGTTGATTAAGACCAATGCCTCTGGTGATAAACTCTGGACAAAAACGTTTGGGGGAAGTGATAATGATGATGGTTATTCAGTCCGGCAGACCATGGATCAAGGATATATCATAACCGGATATACATCTTCATTCGGTGGCGGTGCCTATGATGTCTGGCTGATTAAAACTACCTCTGATGTTAATCCAATTTATGAAGATAACATCGACATTACTTCAGATTATGATTTGGGCGGAAACAATTTTACAATAAGTGGAGCCG
>CAYSHN010000479.1:0-3318 GCA_964430815.1 uncultured Calditrichota bacterium
AGATGGCCATTCGAGCCAGGCAGGGGGAAACAAAGGCCTTGCACGCATTTGCCGAGTATGGAAGTCATCTTGCTGCGGCAATTATGATCGTGATGTATACCGTTGATCCGGAAATGATCATCCTGGGTGGTTCGGTGAGCCGTTCGTTTCAATTCTTCAAAAGTTCTTTGCGGCAAACATTACAGCAATTTGCCTATCAGCGGGCAGTGCAGGATCTGAAAATTGAGGTTTCCGAACTGGAAGAGGTTGGAGTACTGGGTGCTGCTGCACTTTGTTTTCTAAGTCAGAAAGAATAATTTGTACCGAGGATCTCGGAGGAACGAGACTTCCGCCCCGGTTACCCGAGGCTCCAGCCGGACTACTCCGTCAGCACTTCGTACTTCCTCTGGCCGGTACGACCATAGTAAACTCGAAGCACTAAATACTATATTCGAAATAATTTTCAAACTTCAAATCTCAAATTCCAAATTCCAAAAATTTATGTATCGCTTAGTAGGGTAGTGTGTTGAAATTAAACATCTTAAATGAGGAACGACAACTCGTAAGTAATATGTTTGCATATAAGGTCAATATTGAAGGGACAATTGATGTCAAACTTTTAGACCAGAGAATTAATGAAATCAGGAATAATAATAATTTACAAAAACAACTGGAAGCCGAAAGGGAAAGAAATAGACGACTTGAAATAAAAATTGCTGAGTTGCAAATGGCAGGAAATATAGCATCAAAACAGGAAGTAAAGAAGATTGTCAATGATTTGACAGCATTAGATTGGTATCAAGAGGGATTTAACGCATTTGAGGCAAAGGATTATGTACTTGCGGTTAATTATTATACTGAATCTATAAAATTAGATTCAACATATGTTTATGCTTTTAATAATCGGGGCTTTGTCTATCAGAATTTGAATACATACGAAGTAACAATCAGAGATTATAATAAAGCACTCGAACTCAATCCTCAACTTGCCGAAACTTATACTAATCGTGGACTTGCATATAAGAATCTGGGTAAATATGAAATAGCCATTAAGAATTATAATGACCTTTCTATCTAATTTAATACAAATGTTGTTATACTTGATGCCTCTAAATTAAAAATAAATTTATTATTACTAATATTTATTTCTTCACCCGGAATGACATTTTTAGATTCTGAAGTAGTATAAGTAGTAAATGTACTCATTGTTGAATTCTGTATCTTAAAAACCATATCCTTGGCGCTAGAACTCGTGTTAACGGCAACAATGACCGCTTTAGTAGTTAAACTGTCTTTATAGGCAGTAATATATGTACCTATCTCGCTGGGTGCCACAACACTGTTAACTCTATAATCTCCAGGACGGATAAAACGTGAAAATTGAGACATGACGTAACCCTTTTTTGTAACTTCACCTTTAGTGCCACTATTATACTCTCCATCACTGATTGGGCCATAAAACCGTACGATATACCACCAAACATAAGCACTCATACCTGCTTTCATTACACTATTCATTTCTTTAGCAACCTCTAATGACCAATACCATGTTTGAGTATTTTCCGTATCAGTCTCACCGCTTAAATGCTCAGTCATCCAAATTTCTTTTCCTTTTTGTACCGCCAGCGGATAGGTAGCCAGACCACTGCCGTATATATGACCGCAAATAATATCTGTATTTGCGCAAGCGACAGAGTCATTCAGTATTGGATCAGACATTTCTCGCCTGAACTGAAATGATTCCGGAGCCATCACCTTCGTTCCAGTAATAGCATGGGCATTTTCTTTCATAAATGTAAACATTTCATCAGAAGTCCAGCTGGTCCATTGGTCGGTAATGTCCGGTTCATTTTGAACAGATAGGCCATAAATAGGTACATCATTATTGGCCATATATGTATTAAAGGAATCCAGGTGCGCGGCATATTCATCATACATATCGTATTTAACCCTGCTTACACCATTTACTGTTTCAACCATTTCTCCTGGAGCATACCAGGGTGCAGCAATTATGGTTACACCCATGTCATAAGCTTTCTTGGCCGTAGGTATATACAGGTTCCAACGACTTTTATTAGCTTCAAGCATTAGCCTCAGAATCGTAAAGCCTAGCTGACCTTCTTCTGTTCCAAAGGCCGTTTCGATTTCTGATTGAGTCATATCAGGCCGCCATTGAAGTATATTCGCCGCACCAAAGCCTCTGATAATTTGGTGTAAACTATCTAAATCGATTGTCGCTGTTGATATATAATCTACCAGAAAATGTATGGTTGTATCATTGTTTACCTGAATATTATCAATTTGTTTAGAAATGATATATGGACTCGTGTCTTCGGTATTTTCAATCCGAATGGTATAACTTCCTCCCTCAGCTAATTCATCCAGCTCATGTTTTGCCGCTGATCTCTGCGGAAAATTTAGTCCTGGCATTGAAATAAAGTTTGGCATGCCTGAATTTAAAATCATTTTTTTTACCTGGGATTTATCCCCGGCCTGAAGTTTGTAAAGATAAATACCGTTAGCCACTTTTTGGCCTGTGCTGTTCCGACCATCCCATAATATTTTATGTACACCGACAGTTTGAAGCCCAACTCTAAATTGTCGAACTTCTCTCCCAAGTATATCATATATGGTGACCTTAATATCCGATTGTTTGTTCACGTTATAGGGTATAGCTGTCGAAGAGGAAAAGGGATTAGGATAATTCTGGGCTAACTGAAAATCAGCAGGAAGATTATTATTATTTGGCTCAATGGAAGTTGGTAAGCCGATTTGATAATTTCCGGAATTGTCTGTTATAGCCGAATACGTTTTTGATGTATCAACATCATCTATAAAAGTAACCGAGGCTTGTTTTATTGGATATTTTCCTGATTTGACTGTTCCTTGTATTGTTAATGTTTGCCCTTTTGCCTGGAAATGGAATATTACCAGCATCAAAAAATACAATACAATATATTTATTCACTTTAAATCTCCTTTTTTATCATTCAACTATATTTAAAATTAAATAATTTTAAACGCAATCACTTTCTTATATTATTCGGCTGGAATATATATATGTTTAATAAAAGGTATGCTAAATTCATCAAGAGTTTATTATTGCAGTCGTTACTTCCTCAAAGGTCATTTATGTTTGATGATGGTTATACCTTTATACTAATATGGATATCACTTCATTAAAACAAGTTTCTTCGTTCCTGAATAATTCCCTGCCTGCAGGCGATACACATACACCCCACTGGCCAAGCCCGGTGCAGGGGGCATATTGCCTGTTTCCACAATCTGTGGTGCCGTACTCCAGGTTCCCACCCATTTTTTTGTTGAGTCAGTGTTTGAC
>CAYSHN010000480.1:0-3311 GCA_964430815.1 uncultured Calditrichota bacterium
GTTTTTAAATAGACGTCTAATGATGAAACTCAGCGGCGACGAACCATTTTCGATAATTTATGCTATTCATGCCAGTCGGTTCGGCGTCCGCTGGAGTGAATTGTTAGAACATACATTTATATATATTAATTTAATTTGCCTCCGCTATTTGCCTGGCGCTAGACAGAACAGGGTCCAATGGATTGCTGAGTTAGAAACAAAGAGTTCAAACTCTATAGTTACTTTTATTCTTTTAAACTATTTATCATAGATAAAATACAGGATCTTTCACATAGAGATTAGCACTCTAGAATCTGGATTACTGCATACGCATGTCCTGACACCCTGAGACATAGATCTCAAACACAGTACTTGGACCAGTGATAAGATCCTACGATATGAATATAAAAATTTTAGTTCCATTTGTCCATCAAAATACCTTAACTAAATTGATATCTAGTCCTTATGTCCAGTGAATGCTCGTATTATGTGTTTTTCGCCTACTCAAAACAAATAGAAAAAATAGAAACGATAACAAAGAAAATGTTGTTACCTAGCTAATAGATATATTTTCAGCTATTTTTAGAATTTATAATTATCTAAATATTCAATATCTAATTCATCAGGTAATACACCAATTGTTACAATAAAAAATGTCAGCGCTTTTGTTCCTGGCTCCAAATGACCACCAATGACACTATTTTCATCAGACAATGTTATGTGAGCATGAACCCGTTCATTCAGAATATAGCCCTGTACAGAAATTAAGTCCTTGGGAATCGATGCTTTGGGGAATTCTTCGGCTGGCGGTAAATTCTTATCGCTAACTACATGAAAATGATAATCTGTTACAGAACCAATTCCAGCCAGAATCACTGCATTTTTTATCTTTCTTTTCTTTACAGCTTCATTTAAGCCTGTAAATAAATCAGTACCAGACCTCATTCGAATAATTTCAATCCGTTCAAATTCAGAAGTTACAACATGAACATCCAATATTTTTTCTTGTGAATGGCATTTGATTCCCATTATGAAGAGAATGAAAATGAATGATAATGTTTTCATGATAATAATTCCCTATTTTATGTTACAACCAACTAAAATTGATTGAGTGATTATGCAGTACTATTGGCTTCCCGCTCACAAGCACTTCTTTATAGCAACTCCAACTGCACCAGTCTCAGAGACGGGAATCGATCAAGACTAATACTCGTTTTGAATAAGAGCAGCCTTAAATAGCCGGCCAAAGGTCTTCTCAACAGCCTTGGCGCTGTGGATATCGTGATAGTGTATCAGATTCTTATTTGGCGACAATCTTCGCTGCCCAGTCGTTGAATGTTCGATTTTCCCTGTCCGGGAAATCTGGCACACGAAGCACCCCATTATCATCTGCTTTTATCAGCACGTTCTCCTTCCATTCGCCGGTAACTGGATGGTACCATTGAAATGAATAATTCGAGCCCGGTATAAAATTATGAAGCGTGGGAAGCACGGATTCATTCTCGAAATAAAGAAAAGCCAGACTTTTGTCCAGTGTACGCATCATATATGCCCAACCATCCAAGCCGTCCTCCGCTACATCCGGTGCTTGGTTAGGTTGCACATCGTGACGAGCAAGTTCCAGCTTCTGGTAGCCTCCACGTTCCGATAATATAAATTCTCGTAAGTGCTGCATGTAATTGGCCGATTCATATTTCAGTGCATCCCAAAAATGAGGACGTGCCCCGGCCGGTTCACCGGTCGTAGTCATATCATAAGCCGACGTTCCATGTACATGTCCCGATAATCCACCTGAGAGAACAGAACCGTACATCTGAGCCCGGGCAAAATAGTTATCACGATCGGAATTGGCCGGCGGGCGCTCTCCACCTGGCATGTTAATTTCATGATTCCAACCAGTATAGTATGGCTCGAAGTTGATCGCAGGGTAGGAAGGATCTAGTTTAAATATTGTTTCGAGTGCATCTGCCACTCGATGATCTCTCGGCTTGTTTCCCACACTGTGCATCGTAAGCCAAGGAGCGTTATCACCATGACCGAACTGAGTGTAGGTTGAGTTATTGATAAGCACCGTCACCGGCTGGCCGAAGGGCATGGGACCATATCTTGTCAGATGGTAGGTCAGTGTTTTATTGAACTCGTCGGCCGTGAGGCTGAAATCTTTTGGAATCCAATCGAGGTGAATCACACTGAAAATGAAATTATAAGCACCATATCGCGAGGCTAAGTATTGTACATACCGTGCAAAGCTTTCCTTGAAGTTGAAATAAGCATTCCAGGAGGGACCAACATCTCTCCGCACTGTTTCCAGCAATGGCACAAATCCCTGTTCTGACAGGAATATTATCTTTTTGTCCAAATTCTGGAAATACTCGGGATTAAGACGATTAAAATCGGCTACACCTTCATGTTCTTCCGACACCTTGAAGGGAAGATGTCCATACTCATCCCGCATGTTTTTAGCGGTAAAAGAACCCCAATAACTTGAACCGCCTGAGGCATCCTTTTCCTTAGCGACTGACACACCATAACCAAACTTTTCCCAGGCGTTCCTCAGGTACACACCGTTGGAATCCGCATATGTACTTGGATGGCAATCCGCTTCCCAGTTCGGAAAACTAGCAATCATGCTAACGGAGTTGAATCCTTGTTTTTTCCGATACACGACGGCATCCTCAAAGCCGATTCCAGGTCCGGGTTTGTAGTCATCTGAAGTTGCCGTGTTTCTAAATGGAAGCCTCCAAGTGGTACCGGCTAACCAGGTATCACCAACTAAAAAAAAAGGTGTACCGTCTGCATACTGTAGGGCATGTCCGTTGGGAGTCGGCCGCAAAAATCCACGCCGCACCGGATTCGCATCCTTTTCCGCTTCCGTCCATTCTACTGCAGTAAATCTACCGGACTGATTATTGAGTCCTTCATCCCCTGTCTGGTTCGAGCCGCTCATCCAACTCCATTCTCCAGCTTCTGTTGCCACCACCCGCACTTTGAAGGTGGTGCCGCCATCCCAAAACCCATAGATCCGCTGGGAAAAGTTCGGTCCTTCTAATTCTACCCAGCAAGTTACATCCGTATAATAGTTGTCGTACTCCTGTCTTGTTGTCAGCGTGATTTCATTCATTTCCCAAATATGAACTACAGGAAAGATCGCAGCATTCTGTGCTTGCAGCGGTATTCCCCAGAGGAGAAGCAAAATAAATAACGAAATCTGTATTTTGTACATGGAACCCATTTCCTTCCTCCATAAAACAGACTATATGCATTAATACAAGATGTATAACGAATCTGTCGAAAAAACATATTAATAATGACTCTTTATTTACCCATCAATC
>CAYSHN010000481.1:0-3310 GCA_964430815.1 uncultured Calditrichota bacterium
ATTTCATATAGAGGAATTGCCAGCGCAACAAAACGTTCAGGTCGGGTAGTTAAAGAAGGACGCATTGAAGCCTATATCCATCCGGGAAGTAAATTGGGAGTTCTATTGGAGGTAAATTGCGAAACCGATTTTGTGGCTAATACCCCTGAATTTAAAAATTTTACCCGTGATGTTGCTATGCAGATTGCCGCTTCAGCACCATTATTTATCCGGCGTGAAGAAGTGACCCAGGAACTGATCGATAAAGAAATGGATATTTACCGGGAACAGGCCCGCCAGCAGGGAAAGCCAGAAAAAATTCTTGAAAAAATTGCCGGTGGAAAACTTGATAAATTTTATACCGAGATATGTTTACTGGAACAGCCTTTTGTCAAGGATCCGGACAAAACCGTGCAGTCATTGCTACAGGAAACTATCGGCAAACTAGGCGAGAATATTGATATCCGGCGATTTTCCCGTTTCAAAGTTGGGGAATGACCAGCTATGCCTGATATTCCTGTATATAAACGCATTCTACTGAAACTAAGTGGTGAATCTCTTACCGGCGAACGTGAGTTTGGAATTGACCCTGTCATTTTAAAGAGTTTTGCCGATGAAGTAGAAACCGTTTATCGTGTAGGGGTAGAGGTAGCTATTGTTCTGGGAGGGGGTAACATTTTCCGGGGATTATCCGATGAAGCGAAACAAATGGACCGGGTTCAGGCTGATAATATGGGTATGCTGGCTACTATCATTAACAGTTTAGCTCTGCAAGATGCCCTGGAAAAAAGACGGATATATACCCGGGTTATGACGGCCATCGAAATGAATAAAATTGCCGAGCCATTCATCCGCCGCCGGGCTATCCGCCACTTGGAAAAAGGCCGCATCGTCATCTTTGCCGGTGGAACCGGAAATCCCTATTTCACTACCGATACGGCTGCTGTATTACGTGCCATCGAAATTGAAGCGGATGTGATCCTCAAAGGTACACGTGTGGATGGTGTGTATGACAGTGATCCCGAAAAGGTAAAGAATGCTCTTAAATTTGATAAACTTTCTTATATGGAGGTAGTCCGGCGTGGTTTGAAGGTAATGGATACCACGGCCGTAACCTTATCAATGGATAATAAACTGCCGATTGTGGTTTTCAATTTTAATAAAAAAGATAATTTGAAACGCCTGATATTTGGTGAAGCAATAGGAACAAAAGTTCAGGAGTAACCTATGAATGGGATCAAAGAATTTAAAAAAGATGCTGAACACCGCATGCAAAAAGCAGTAGATACAATTCATCAGGAGTTCATTAAAATCCGTACCGGCCGTGCATCCACGGCGCTGTTAGACACCGTTAAGGTTAATTATTATGGAAATTTGGTACCTGTTTCGCAAACATCGACCGTTACTATCCCCGAACCACGCCTTATTGCCATCCAACCCTGGGACCGTAGTATGATCCCGGAAATTGAAAAAGCGATATTAAAATCAGATTTAGGACTGACACCATCTAACGACGGAACATTTGTACGTATACCAATACCAAAATTAAGTGAAGAACGGCGAAGGGATCTGGTAAAACTAGTTAAAAAATTCGCTGAAGATGGACGGGTAGCAGTGCGTAATGTACGGCGCGACGTAAATGAGCATCTAAAAAAATTGGAAAAAACTCATGATATATCGGAGGACGATTTAAACCTGGTACTCGCCGATACACAGAAGATGACCGATAAACATATCAAAGATATTGATGAATTGTTGGATAAAAAGGAAAAGGAAATACTGGAAGTATAAATTCAACTATTAAAGAATATAAATATTATGTTATCTAATTTTAACCCCGATTTATCGGGGTTTTTTGTTTATAGTGCCTGTCCTTCCACACCACTCTCGCCGGCAAGAAAAATACTAGAGTAAAAAATAATGTATATAGTAAATAAAAAACTTCGAAAAGCGGAAAATAAGAGATTAGTTTACTTAACCGAAATCGTTTTAACAGTCGTAGTAAAAAGATAAAATCGACTAACAGAACCATAGCTATGGCGATGCTGACAGATAAATTTAAAAGTTTAAAAATAACGGCGACCACCATAAATAAATGGGCGAGTAAGGATGTCGACATTAACACATACCCCCACCACGATGTTGTACCGCTGCTTTTAACCCAACGCAGCCGTTGCTGATAAAACTCTTTGATCGTGGATACGGGTTCACTGTTAACCGCCGTTGCTGCTTGCAGCGGATAGACCACCTTCCAGCCCTGCTGGTGGATTGCCTGCAACAGTTGCATGTCTTCGGCCAGAGAAAAGCCCAGTGCAGTAAAGCCTCCCGTATCCTGGTAAGCCTGGCGACGGATACCAAAATTGTTTCCCAGTACAGTCACGGGTAGAGATAAGGCGGTTGTTCCTGCAGCCACACCCTGTAGAAAAATCCAGTCTAGATTTTGTATTCGTGTAAAATATGTATCTTTAGTTGCAAGAGGTATTACTAACGTCATACTTCCGGCTAAACCCACTTCAGCGGTGAAGTATTTAACAAATTCGGAAACCCAACCTTTAGGGACTGTACAGTCCGCATCGGTGATCAGGATGATTTCACCGGTCGCCTGTTCAATACCCTGTGCCAGTGCATTCATCTTGCCCTGCAGGCCGGGCATCAGAGTATCAATATTGATTACCCTGAGCTGACCATGCTGATTAGCATAAGATTGTGCGATAAGCGGGGTTGAGTCAATGGAGTGATCATTAAGAATCAACACTTCTAACAATTGCCTGGGATATTCCAGGTGGATAATACTTTCCAGACAGAGAGCAAGATGTTCTTCTTCATTGCGGGCCGCAATCAGGATTGAAACAGCAGGCTGATGCTGTACGGTTTTCACTTTCCGGCTAAATCCATACTGTAACAACAGATTGATTAAAATATAAAGAGATTGAATTCCGATAATAATTAATACTATCATTGATATATGGTCAATTATATTGGGTTAATCGTTATTTCAAGTTTAGCGCCCACCCCAGCTATATTTTTGCAGTTGAGCCATTAAACCAAAATACACCACATAAGGTATATGCAACAGCGAAGCCAGGGGAATCAGTTTCAAATATCTGGTATCATTGAAATAAAAAGCAGCTTGCCGTAAAAAGAGGAACTCAATGATCATCTTCAAGATGATAATTCCCATAACTGCCGGAATAATCTGTGGCAGCCAGATCAGAGCAAAGAGCAAGAGCGAAAAGAGTAAATTCATAATGAAAAAACCAATAAGGGCTAAAGTGACGCGTACTGGATAGAGAAATCCTTTGGAAGCATAACGCAGACGCTGCTGATAAAA
>CAYSHN010000482.1:0-3301 GCA_964430815.1 uncultured Calditrichota bacterium
GATGAGTAAAAAACTTGTCGATCTGAACAAGATTATCACTCATGAGTTCCCCATAAATCGATGGGCAGAAGCATTCGAACTGGTGGAAACAAAAATGGCGCTGAAAGTTGTTTTGAAACCCATTTAATTTTAAATGAATTAAAGGACAGAAAAGATGAGAAACATCGGTTTTATCGGACTTGGTATCATGGGCAAGCCCATGGCTAAAAATTTGTTGAAGGCTGGTCATAAATTAATCGTATATGATATTAAAACGGAGCCGGTAAACGAGTTAGTCAAAGCCGGAGCCACAGCAGGCCATTCGTCTCAGGATGTAGCGTCTCAATGTGATGTGATCATTACCATGTTGCCAAACTCACCCGAGGTCAAAGAAGCGGTGCTGGGTAAAAATGGGCTTATCTATGGTGTAAAGCCAGGCGCAATTTTTATCGATATGAGTTCCATTGCACCGCTGGTATCAAGGGAAATTTCGGAAAAATTAAAACAGCAGGGCGTCTTTATGCTTGATGCCCCTGTAAGCGGCGGTGAGCCCAAAGCAATCGAAGGCACGCTGGCGATTATGGTCGGAGGGCCTCAGCAGACTTTCGACCATGTGAAAGATATTCTTGGCGCCATGGGATCCTCTGTGAAACTGGTGGGGGATTTAGGCAGCGGCAATATAACCAAGCTGGCCAATCAGATTATCGTAGCTTTGAACATTGCTGCAATGGGAGAAGCGATGGTACTGGTAACCAAGGCAGGGGTTGATCCGGAAAAGGTGTACCAGGCGATTCGTGGTGGGTTGGCCGGCAGTACGGTGCTTGACGCTAAAATGCCCATGGTACTTAACGGTAATTTCAAGCCGGGCTTCCGGATTGAACTTCATATTAAAGACCTGGTAAATGCTCTGGACACGGCAAAGGAATTGAACGCCCCGGCAATTCTTTCCAGCCAGGTTTTGGAAATCATGAAGGTATTACAATCAGACGGGAAAGGTACAAATGACCATGGCGGAATTATACAGTATTATGAAAAACTGGCGAAGGTGGAAGTACGAAAAAGAGAATAGCTGTATAAACCATGTTGTTCATTTTACCAGAAGTATATGGGTCGGTAAATATATGAAAAGTATAACTGCAGTGGTCCTCTTAATATTCACTGCTGTTCTATTTGCCCTGCCTGATTCGCTCTCTGTAAAAATTAACGGAGATACAGTGAGTATATTAAATGAAGGTCTTTGGGCAAATTGCTGTAGTGAAATTGATTTTTCAATTAACCAGCAAAACGATTCAACTCTAATTATCACCGAAGTTGATAGTGGAGCTCCTTGCGATTGTATGTGTGTTTATAATCTGGAAGTTAAAATCACCAACCTTCAGGCCGGTGAATACATTGCAAAAGTATATCGTTGGGCATATAATTTAGATCCCGATACTATATATATCGGTGAAGTCGGATTTTCATTTCATCCCCCCCAACCTCCAGAAACGACTTTAGTATATTCGGGGACTCAGAGTCCCTGTTCATTTGAAACGTCGATAGATGAGAAAGAATTATTACCGGATGTGTTCAATTTACTCAGCGTTTATCCTAATCCATCCAATGCTATAATCTCAATTAAATATTCAATCAGGTATTTTGCACATATAGTTCTGAGTATGTATGATATCCGGGGCAAAGAGATAAAAAGAATTATAGACCAATATCAAAATGCAGGGACGTACGAGTTGAAATTTAATGCTGAAGAATTACCCTCAGGTACCTACATCTTATTATTAAATACAGGTAATTCTAAGAGTTCAAAAAAAATAGTACTTTTAAAATAAGGTAACATATTTTGTGCCCAACAGTGGTATCAACTTTGTCTACCTGAGACGATACGGGGAGCTTTATTCCCGGAAGCAATCAACCACTTATGGATGACAAATGATACCTGATCCTGGCAAAGAAGAGGTTATTTTAGAAACGATCGAGGCAAACAGTAAAAGATCTGAATAACTGCTGAAATTCAGGGAATGAACTATTAGCAGGGTTTAGCCTGTGCATCTCAAAGCAATAAAAAACAAATTCAAAATCTTTACCTTGGTATTTGCTTTAACAGGTATAAATTGTTCAGAGAAAGGGACCGAACCGACAGACCACATGCCTAATGCAACAACCATTGATTTGGAGGATACTCAGCAAATTATCAGAGGCTTTGGTGGGGTGAATATGCCCGGTTGGATTGACGATTTGACTCCCGATCAAGTACAGAAAGCCTTTGGACCGGATTCAGGTCAAATTGGCATGAACATACTGCGTATCCGCGTTCCCTATGATGAAACAAAATTTAATCTGGAAGTCCCTACCGCCCAGTTGGCTAAATCACTTGGTGCAATAATTATCGCTTCACCCTGGACGCCGCCAGCCTGGATGAAGAGTAGCGATAGTATTATCGGAGGCAGACTTAATGATACTTCTTATACTGCCTATGCAAGCCATTTAAAAGCATTCACCGATTATATGTCGGATAATGGTGTCCCATTGTATGCCCTATCGGTTCAAAACGAACCGGATGTTACGGTCAACTACGAATCATGCGATTGGGATGTTGTGCAAATGCTCAGGTTTGTTAAGGAGAATGCACCAACTATCGGGACTGACATAATCGTACCTGAGTCGTATAATTTCAACCATACAATCTCTGATGCCATACTTAATGATGCTGTAGCAGCTGCAAATGTATCCATTATTGGAGGTCACATTTATGAAGGAGGTCTCACCAGTTATCCTCTGGCAATCAGCAAAGGAAAAGAAGTGTGGATGACCGAGCATCTGGTAGTCGATACAGACTGGACCGGCGCACTCGCAACAGCCTTGGAAATTAATGACTGTATGAATGCAGGTATGAGTGCATATCTTTGGTGGTATATTAGAAGGTTCTACGGTCCGATTGATGATTACAGCAACATCACCAAACGAGGTTATGTCATATCGCAGTATGCCAGATTTGTTCGACCCGGATTTATCAGGATCAATACGACAGCCAATCCCCAGACAGATGTTTATGTGACGGCCTATATGGGTAACTCCCAAGTGGTTATTGTGGTAATAAACTATGGTTCCATTCCGATTGATCAGACGTTTATAATAGAGAACGGAACAGTTACTAATTTTACCCCATACATTACATCAAGTACTAAAAATTGTGTTAAAGGCACTGCTTTATCTGTCTCAAACCAAATCTTCAGCACTAATTTGGAGCAGAAAAGTGTGATAACATTCGTGTCGGATTAAAAGCTATTATAATAATATAGATCCATTTCAATGCTTAAAGGAGGTT
>CAYSHN010000483.1:0-3301 GCA_964430815.1 uncultured Calditrichota bacterium
TCATATCAAGCAGGCTGTGAATGTACCATCAAGATGGTCAATGGATCAGATCATGAATTTCTTTGAATCGATTCCCAGAGACCGGGCGCTGTTAGTTTATTGCAGTAAAGATTGCAATTCCAGTCAACGTTTAGCCGGATTTCTTACCCAGCAGGACTTCAGCAATGTATCGGTACTAGCTGATGGCTTTGAGATGTGGATAGCTAAAGATTATCCGGTGGAAACATTAGATAAAAATATTGGTAAATAAATATTCGTGGTTTATGAAAATCGATTTTAAGCAAATATCTCGGCATCCATTATTATCAAGTATATTCCGTTTCATTCTGGGCGCGATTTTTATTTATGCCGGGGTGCAAAAGGTATTAGTACCCGCTGATTTTAGCCAATCTATTCAGAATTACATGATTTCGCCTGAAGCATTGACTAACCTGGTAGCAATTTTGTTACCATGGTTAGAGATTTATTGTGGCATTTTTTTGTTAGCTGGCATATTCATCCGGGCAAGTGCAATATTGATTTCCTTGATGAACCTTATATTCATAATCGCTTTATTTTCTGCCTTAATCCGGGGATTGGACATCAATTGTGGTTGTTTCGGTTCCGACACACCGGTAGACTGGCTTAAGCTAGTTGAAAATTTTATTTTGCTGGCGATGTCGCTGCATTTACACCTTAAGGGTGCGTAGTACCCTTAAGGTGACCTACAATGGCATAAATTTTGCCACTATCTCGTACATAAAATATGTCATTCTTTATGTACGAACATAAATATTATTTCAAGGATACTCACCATCATATCTATAATCGTGGTGTAATTGAAAATCCGATCTTTAGAGAAGCGGCAGATTATAATTACTTCCTGCAAAAAACCTATAAATACAAATCTAAATATAAAATTTCTATTCTATGTTATTGTCTAATGCCCACTCATTACCATTTTTTTGTCAAACAATTGACTGATGAATACAGAATAGGTCAATTTATAGGGGATCTTACCAATTGTTATACGAAAGCATTTAATAATAAATACAAACGCTCTGGGGTAATCTTTGCCGGTAATAACCAAAGTAAATTAATAGCCAATGAGAAATATTTTTTCCAATTAATTGTATATATCTTAAACAATCCCGTCACTGCTGGACTTGTCACCAAGGCGTCGGATTGGGAGTACTCCAGTGCCAGAGATTATTTTGGTTTACGAAAAAGTGAACTCATAGATCCAGATGAGATCCTGGTCAATTTTAAATCAAGAAATGAAATAAGAAATTTTATCGAAAATGGCTTTTTCTAACCACCCTTAAGGTGCAAAGCACCTTAAGGGTGCTAAGCAAAAGCCTGTTTTAATAAGATAGATTGCTCGGCTAAATGCATTTGATAAACTCCGCTTGCCGGACTGGCGCTGGGTAATCGACCAACAAATTTAAGTTGATGTGACCTGGAAAGGATCTCCTGTAAACGGGCTAATACAAAATTCCAGCCGCCCATATTGCGGGGTTCCTCCTGTACCCAGCGAATACTGGTCAATTCAGGATAACGCTTGAGTATATCAGTAAGTTGATCAAACGGAAAAGGGTAAAATTGTTCCAGGCGCACAATAAGCGTATCTTTAATCTTGTGCTCGTGCCGGTAGGTTTGCAAATCAAAAGCTACCTTCCCAGCACATAAAATCAGATTCTCAGGATTTTTGACCGGTTGCGGATCATCTATTAAAACCTGAAATCCACCCTGATTTAATTCAACTTTTTTACACTTCGCTACCTCCGCACGCAACAAACTCTTGGGGGTCAAAACTATTAAAGGACGCACTTTGTCCTGTCGGGCTTGATTGCGCAGCAGATGAAAATACTGTGCAGCGGTAGACGGATAAGTTACCCGCATATTGTTTTCCGCACAAAGCGTTAAAAACCTTTCCAAACGAGCACTGGAATGTTCAGGACCCTGGCCTTCAAAACCATGGGGTAAGAGAAGAACTAATCGACTCTGTTGATCCCATTTATCCTGAGCTGAAGATATAAACTGATCAATGATAACCTGCCCACCATTCACAAAATCACCAAATTGCGCTTCCCATAACACCAGTACATCATTTCGGGTAACCGAAAAACCGTATTCAAATCCCATTACGGCGTACTCGCTTAGAGTCGAATCATAAATGGAAAAAGTGGCCTGGTCCGAGCGGATATGATTCAAAGGTGAGTATTCTTCAGAGGTATTGTAATCAACCAGCACAGCATGACGCTGGCTGAATGTTCCACGACGTGAATCCTGGCCGGACAATCGTATAGGAATTCCCTCCAACAGCAATGATCCGAAAGCCAGTGCTTCAGCCAGACCCCAGTCGATTTCATCATTGGCTACCATACTTTTACGCTGTAAAATTTGTTTTTCCAGTTTGGGATGTACTTTGAAATCTGCTGGAAAAGTTGTCAAAGATTGAACAATCTCATCAATCACTCCAGTCGACACCCCGGTAATCATTGGTGGATCTGGTTTTACCAGGGTAACCTGTTCCGGTATAGTAACATCAGGAGGAGCACTGTCACGGGTTTCCTCAAATGCCTGGTCCATCATCCGGCGGAATTCATCAAGAGCTGATTCAGCCTCTTTTAAACTTAAGTCCCCCCGGTTAACCAGCGTCTCGGTATATAATTTCCGAATCGACCTTTTTTCCTTGATACGTGCGTACATCTGCGGTTGGGTATAACTGGGTTCATCCCCCTCATTATGACCATGACGGCGATAACACACTAAATCAATAACTACATCTTTTTTGAATTCCTGTCGGAATTCCATGGCCAGATTGATTACATGCACACACGCTTCGGGATCATCACCATTAACATGAAAGATAGGAGCCTGTACCATTTTTGCTACATCGGTCGCGTAAACACTGGAGCGGGCATGCTGGGGCGAGGTTGTAAAACCAATACCATTATTGATTACAATGTGGACTGTCCCCCCGGTACGAAAACCGTACAAGGCACTCAGATTCAATGTCTCAGCCACTACCCCCTGCCCGGCAAAAGCAGCATCACCATGAATCAATAACGATAATACCCGGTTATGTGTTTTATCACCGAGCCTGTCCTGCAGGCCACGAGTCATACCCTCCACGACAGGATTAACAGCCTCCAGATGACTGGGATTGGAAGCTAAAGTTAATTTGACCTTTCGTCCATTCGATAGTTCATGTACCCCTGTGGCCCCCAGATGGTACTTAACATCACCGGAACCCTGTTGAGAATCAGGATCCAGATCCCCTTCAAATTCGCGAAAAATTTTCTTATAACTTTTCTTT
>CAYSHN010000484.1:0-3300 GCA_964430815.1 uncultured Calditrichota bacterium
CCAAATTTAAAGGCAAAGCATACTGCAGTACGCGAACGGTCTTTGCTGGATTTCGGCTGGCGTTTCGCGTTGGGACACACTTATGATACCAGCAAAGACTTTGACCATGGCAGTGCTTATTTCTCATACTTCGCTAAAGCCGGTTATGGCGATGGTGCTGCTGCCAAAAATTTTGACGACCGCGGCTGGCGGATTGTAAACCTGCCTCACGACTGGGCTGTTGAGCTACCTTTTGATCCCGCTGCCAGTTACAGTCATGGTTTCAAGACTGTAGGCAAGAATTTCCCTGAAACCAGTATCGGCTGGTACCGCAAAACGTTTTTTATTCCCGAATCGGACCTGGATAAACGGATCAGTATTGAATTTGATGGTGTCCACCGCAACTCATCCGTATGGGTCAATGGCTTCTATCTGGGTCAGGAACACTGTGGCTATTATGGTTTTCAATATGATATTACCGATTATCTGAACTATGGTGGCGATAATGTGGTCGCTGTTCGTGTGGACGCAACCATGGAAGAAGGCTGGTACTATGAAGGCGCTGGAATCTACCGTCATGTCTGGCTTAATAAAACAACACCTTTACACGTTGCCTGGTACGGTACTTTCATTTCATCAGAATTAAATAACCGTTCTGCTGCGATTACAGCCCGCACCACTATTATTAATGAACATACTGCTGAGACTGCCTTCGATCTTGACCAGACCATTGTCGATGCCAATAATAAAATCGTGACCCATGCAGAGTTGAAACAACTCATCCTTAAGGCAAATGATAGTCAGGAATATTCATGTTCGGTTTCTGTTACCAATCCCATTCTCTGGTCGATTGAAAATCCATACCTGTATAAACTCATTACCATGGTTGCTCATGATGGTTCAGCAGTAGATCGATATGAAACTAACTTTGGTATCCGTTCGGTTCATTTTGATCCACAACAGGGATTTTTTCTCAATGGTAAACATTTGTTGCTGCAGGGTACGAATAATCATCAGGACCATGCCGGTGTGGGTACTGCCATACCCGACGCACTGCAGGAATTCCGCGTTAAACGCCTGAAAGAAATGGGCTCCAATGCCTACCGCTGTTCGCATAATCCGGCAACCCCCGAGTTGCTGGATATCTGTGACCGTCTGGGCATGCTGGTGATTGACGAGAACCGCTTACTGGGTATCAATACCGAACATCTGGACCTGCTTAAACGCATGATCTTGCGGGACCGTAATCATCCCAGTGTTTTCATCTGGTCCATAGGCAATGAAGAGTGGGCGGTTGAGGGTAATATAACCGGTGCGCGAATCGCGGCGACCATGCAAGCATTCGCACAACGTCTTGATCCTACCCGGCGTGTTGTTTACGCCAACAGTGGTTGGGGTCATGGTATCTCAACGGTCCAGGATGTCATGGGTTTCAATTATATATTCAACGGCAATATTGATGAACAACATGCCCAGTTTCCCCAGCAATCCAGTATTGGTACCGAGGAAACCACCTCGCGTAGCACACGCGGCATCTATGATGATAATCTGGTCAGGACACATCTGGCTCCCACTGACCGTAAACCTGGCGGGCGCAGTTTAGAGGATGGATTTAAATTTTATGCCGCGCGGCCTTTTCTAAGTGGGATATTTTATTGGACCGGCTTCGATTACCGCGGCGAACCTCATCCCTTCGGCTGGCCGCAGGTGAGCTCGCAATCGGGTATTGTCGATCTTTGCGGTTTCCCCAAAGATATGTTCTATTATCTTAAATCCCGCTGGACCACGGAACCGGTACTGCATATCTTCCCGCACTGGAACTGGCAGGGTAAAGAAGGACAATCTATTCAAGTCTGGGCGTATAGTAATTGTGATGAAGTGGAATTATTTCTGAATGGGCAGAGTCTGGGACGAAGACCTATGCCGCTTAACTCACATATCGAATGGCCGGTCGAATTTAAACCGGGTACGCTGCTGGGCCGGGGATATAAGAATAGCCAGGAAATTATAACCTCGCGGATCGAAACTACTGGTGAAGCAGAAGAGATCAAACTCATTGCCGATCGCTCGACAATTAGGGCAGATGGCCAGGATGTCTCGGTTGTTACCGTTCAGGTCAATGATGATAAGGGACGGATGGTACCCACTGCTGAGGATACGATTACCTTTAAACTCCGCGGGCCTGGTAAAATAATCGGTGTCGGCAACGGTGATCCATCATCCCATGAAGCTGACCAGTACTTTGAGAGTATCAGCCTGGTAAAGATAACCGATCTGAAAGTCCAAGTAGTGCAGGATCTGAAAAATTGTCCAGAGGTGGCCTTCGATTTTGATGACTCCAACTGGCCGGTTGCCTTCAAGACAGCAGCTGGGGAGTTACAAAAAACTGGAAAGGAGATTGTGATCCGGGGAATCTTTAATTTACCTGGATTTACAGATAGTACAGAAATAATCCTGCTGACCAAAAGTCTTGGCGAAGAACAGGCGATTTTCGTAAATGGAAATCTGATTGCCAAAAATATAAAACGGGATGATCCGAATCAGATGTTCAAACTCGATCGGGCTATGCTGCATCCGGGGAGGAATGTCTATGCGCTTGCCGCGACACCATTGGTGAAACGAACTCCCTGGGAAATTTTAAATACTGACCCGGGCTTGCTGCAGGTTTATACACCCTCGAAGCCCTGGCAACGCAATGTCTTTAATGGATTAGCGCAGGTTATCCTGCGTTCTACCCCTGAACCGGGTGAAATCGTTCTGACCGCAACTGCCGAAGGTCTGGCAACCGGATTGATTAAATTAAAGTCGGAACCTGTAGGGAGGTAAATAGATCTATTCGGCTGCGGATAGAATCTGGATTTAGAAAAAATTTCAGAATTACTATCTATGTGTATCTGCGATCATACACGGCTAATGAATCAACCGCCGATGAACGCGGATTAACGCAGATAAAAATTGTTTAAAAATTTTAATGAATAGTGATTGAGCCGTATGGAAATAAATAGGTCTGACCGGCTGTAGATTAAAGATAGATGAAGGAAGAATTCCAGAAATGCTATCTGCGTGTATCCGCGGTTAATTAATCAGCATCTGATCTAAAGAATTATTAAAAAAATTGATGAGAGGTTTAATGATATGTTCAAGGTAAAATACATTTTAATCATCTATTTATTGATTGGTTCTTGCGCTCAGAAACCTACCATCGCGCCTTTCGGAGGATGGAAGCCGTTCGGAGAATGGAAAGGAGTGGACGAGAATAAGGCAGATTCTATATCGTTGGTTTTAATGAAAAATGGAGAAGCTGAATATATCAGGGGTCAA
>CAYSHN010000485.1:0-3235 GCA_964430815.1 uncultured Calditrichota bacterium
GTCGAACCGGTAAAAATATTATATTCAAAAAAGGCTAAGGAAAATTCCAACAGGGCCAGACTCTGATCCTGTTCCCAGTCAAAAGTGAAAAAAGGATGCGAACTCCCGGCTCTGAATCCCGCCTGAAAATTATAAGCGAGACTCGAGTCGTACGCAAAATGTGCTGCCTCGGCTAATTTCCATAATTTGGGATACAACGCACGTAAATAATGTTGACGCAGGCCAGCGCACTTGATACCAGTGATGGTTTCTAATTTACTTTTCTCAACCAGATATTTTTTCCGACCTTTGAAAGCATTTAAACTGGAATGCAAGCCGATTTCATGATTGTTATGTTTCAGGTTATCAAAGAGAGATTGGAACTGCGGTGATTTAATATTATAACGGTAATGGATTCCTTCAAACATTTTTGTCAGGAAGAAAAATGTTGCCTTCCATTTCTTCTTGCTATAAAGGTCCAGTAATTGTGTATAACTCCAGACCTGGGCATCCTGCCGGTTCATTTCTGTTTTATTTTTCCTTAAAGTCTCCCGGTCCCCGAACAGTTTTCTAACCATACCTGTACTAGTTTTCCAGGTACGTCTTTTAATACTGACACCCCGGGTCAGATCAACATCGTGAGTCAAGGCAACACCGTTCATCTCTCCACCCGGCCAATTCATTACCCGTATGGCTGTCTTCTTATTTTCATTTATATTTAATCTGATCAGCTGATCAAAAAAATCTATCAGAACATCTACGACCGGGATATACAATTGGTTGTCCCGGGATAAAATAGAAGTAGAATAATCATTGGCTGTTTCCCGGGCTGTATTACGCTCTTGCTCCTCAAAACGGCTGACATGATAAAAGATATTAATAAACAAATCGAAACCGATCAGCCAGGTAGAAACATTGTTTTTACTATAATATCTGTACTGCTCATGTTCTTTCCATCCTTCCTCCGGCTTGACCTGCATCAATTTACCCAACACGGGAATAGAATATTCCTCGTAGGCGAAGGACCTTATATCTCCCTGAGCATTTTTCAGATCATAAAGTTGACCGGAATTAAAGATATTTATTCCCGGTATATTCGCTGCACTGAGCTGGGAATAATCCGCTACATAGGATATCAGTATTCCGGATTCACAACCCGGATCAGGGTCTGTAATGATTTTCCAGGGATAGCCTAATATATTACATGTTAACTGAATAACATATGCAAGCCGGGGCTTCTTTTCGTGTTGAGGAATCAGAAAGTATAATTTCATAACTTACGCTTTCTCAACAGATAAGCTTTACGTATTTTGAATATTAAGGAAACCGGAAAGCGTAACGGTCTGGTGATGCGAAACCCATGCACTAACTGCCCGCCAAAACTCCTTTTGAATTGCTCGATTTGCGGATGATCAGCACCCAAAAAATTGACCTTAAAATTATGTGCACAAAAAGATTCAAAAATATGAGACAACAGATAAGCCGAAGCCTGCCCTAATTCATCCGTACCCCCTGTCAATAGATCATAGATCATATGCTGGTCGACAACAATTATTCGACTGTTCACTATTTGATTCTGTAATTGCAGATAATACATTTTTACCTGCGGCAGTGCCAACAAATCGGGTAATAGATTATACAGAGTACTTGCAGGTACCAGGGTGGTCAGGCCATGTCGTTGATAACTTGCTAGGTATAGTCTGATAAACTCAGTGGGATCGGTAGAGGTCATAATTTGAAAGGGCATTTCTCTGGCCTGACGGATTTTTTTACGCAAACTACTGCTGAACCTTTCCTCCATTTTTTGCCAGTCGTCCAAATCCAATAAATAAGTATAAGTTGGTTCTATCGTACAACCTGCCCATTGGAAAGCGCGCAGGTCGGTTAAAAGATAGGAGCTGTCCAGAATCCACAGCGGATACACCTGATTCAAATAGGCAATTAGAGTGGAATTTAATTTGGTATAATCAGATATGGTTTTTTGTGGTTTTTCATGTTGCGGACGATAGAATAGGGGTCCGGAATATGGGTACAATGCCAGCGGAGTAATCAGGGATTGTCCATAACGTTTATGCTCAAAAGCCAGACAACCTGCTGCCGGTTGGTTATTCCGGTATATTAAAAGAATCCGATACGAGCGTTGAAAATGTCTGGATAGAATATTAGCCCAGCTGGTAGTATGAAAAAAAGTCCCTTGCGGGGATTGAGAGACAAATTCATCCCATTGTGCATATTCATGGTCGGGAAGAACCGAAACCGTCAACGATCGCAGATCTTCATCCATACGTGCTCAGGACCGGTTTAACAGGGTTACTATGATCGCTTTTTGTACATGCAACCGATTTTCAGCCTCATCCCATACCACCGAATTCGGGCCATCCAGAACATCATCAGTGATTTCATCACCACGATGGGCTGGTAAACAATGCATAACTAGTGCTGACGGTTTGGCATGTTGTATCAACGAATGATTGATTTGATAAGGTTTAAATATTTTATGCCTGGCTTTCGCTTCGCTTTCCTGCCCCATCGAAGCCCAAACATCGGTATAGACCACATCAGCATTCTTTACCGCGGCCTGTGGTTCCTGGAGAACCTCAATCGTACTGACGCCCTGTTTACGGGCATACTGCAAGGTCTGTTGATCCGGTTCATAACCCGAGGGAGAACAGATGACCAGCTGCATTGGAATTTTTGCTGCCAAATTGATCCATGAATTGGCTACATTATTTCCGTCACCTACATAAGTAATCTTAAGGTCTTGCAGATGTTTGCGATGCTCCAGGACCGTATAAATATCGGCCATAATCTGACAGGGATGATTATAATCGGTGAGTCCGTTGATTACCGGTACCGTTGAATATTCAGCAAGTTCCACGATATGTTCGTGATCGAAAAGTCGGGCCATGATAAGATCATTGTAACGGGAAATAACGCGGGCAATATCTCTTACTGCTTCCCGTTTACCGATACCAATATCATTGGGCGAAAGGTACAGAGCATGCCCTCCTAATTGATACATTCCGGTCTCGAATGAGATGCGGGTTCGGGCCGACGGTTTGGCAAAGATCATAGCCATGGTTTTACCTTTACACCACTGATGATCTACTCCGCTTCTGGTTTTTTCCTTTAACTCCCGGGTAAGATTGAAGATTTCTTCAATTTCTGTTTTACTGTAATCGGCAATAGAAATAAAATCACGCTTCACTTGTTACTCCTCAGGTTATTGGCAAATTGAAACACTACCGGGTATTGA
>CAYSHN010000486.1:0-3226 GCA_964430815.1 uncultured Calditrichota bacterium
TTGTATTGATTCCCTTGTTGGTGATGTTGTTCCCCGCCGTCTGGAGAAGAATCTCAGAATACGGTATCACCGAAGGAAGATATATTGCAATTGCACTCGGACTCTGGCTGGCAGGTATTGTGATATACTTCATCTTCAGTAAAACTAAGAGCATTAAAGTCATTCCAGCGTCACTTGGTGTACTGGCCTTGCTCATCTCATTTGGTCCCTGGGGAGTTTTCAGTATCTCCGAAAACAGCCAGGTTAACCGCTTAAAAGGAATATTAATAAAAAATTCAATCCTGGTGGATGAAACAATACGTAAAGCATCTGCGGGAGTATCGGCTGAGGATACCAAGCAGATAAGTTCGATTCTGGCCTATTTACACGATATTCATGGCTATGATCGTATTCAACCATGGTTTGGTGAGAGTTTGAGGGAAGATTCAACCGGTAGACATTTTAAATACCTAGAACCTGACCGTGTGGCTAAGATGATGGGCATCGAATATTTGAATATCTGGTACAGTCCTGAAGGGAATGAGATCTACTTTAGTGCTGACCTGCGCCAGATGGTTGATGTACAGGGGTATGATCATATGATCCGTGCCTGGCATATGAGCGCCGATCAGAATCATGAAGACCAGATCGGTGCTGGCATTTCATGCCGATGCAGTACTTCGCTGGATACAATTACCTTTCTAAAGACAGTGGAGGGAAAACTTGTAGATTCTTTGCAGGTAGATTTGCATCCACTGGTGAATAAATTATTGCAGGATTACAGCAATATAAATGTCAACAACATTTCACCGGAATTGATGTCGCTGAGTCAGGTCAGTTCAAACCTGAAAGTTAAGATCTATTTGCGTTATCTTAATCTGCACCGTGAAAATAGAGAAGTAAAATTAGTAAATTATGGTGGGGATATTTTATTTTGCTGGGATTATTGAATTATAGATTCATTGAATCATTGGAACATTAAATTAATGACTTAATGAAAAAAATCATTAGCTGAGGTTCAAATGACTAAGACTCCTGAATTGGTTTTTACACCTGAAAATCGATTGCTTTCCCTGGATTTTTTTCGGGGGATAACGATGTTTCTGTTGATTGCCGAGGGTACAGCAATTTATGATTTACTGGTCGATCCTGCTTTAAGCAGTAATCTGATAAATACCATTGGTCAGCAGTTTCACCATCATCTCTGGAATGGTTTGCATTTCTGGGATCTGGTTCAACCATTTTTCATGTTCATCGTCGGGGTTGCTATGCCGTTTTCCTACGGCAAACGCTGGGAGCGGGGAGATACCTGGAAGCAGACATTTTTGCATGCGTTACGTCGTTCATTTCTTTTACTCCTTTTTGGTTGGGGTGTTTATTGCATTGGTCCAGGAAAATTGACCTTTGAATTGTGGAATGTATTAGCACAATTATCTTTTACCTTTCTGGTCGCGTTTCTCCTGATGCGCCGGCCGACATGGTTTCAAATAATTTTTACCATTGGTTTGTTGGCTTTAACCGAACTGTTGTATCGAACCTGGTCGGTACCGGGCTTTAATCAACCCTTCATAGCGGATAAGAATTTTGGTTCCTATGTTGACCTGTTATTGATGGGTAAATTTTCCATAGGCCACTGGGTGGCATTCAACGCGGTACCAACCACTGCCCATACAGTGTGGGGGGTCCTGATCGGACAACTCTTATTAAGCAAACGATTACCCTATGATAAGATAAAAATATTGGCTATTGCCAGTTTACTATTAATTATAATCGGTTATGCTCTCAATCCAGTAACTCCGATCATCAAGCGTATTTGTACGAGTTCTTTTGTAATCGTTAGTGGAGGCTGGTGCCTCTTTGCCCTTGGTCTTTCCTATTGGGTAATCGATGTTCTAAAAATCAATAAATGGTCTAAATTTTTTGCTATTGTGGGTATGAATCCATTGTTCATCTATCTATTTGCAGAAACGGGTGGTACCGACTGGATCCACAAAATAATCAAACCATTCACCATGGGATTTTTTAGCTGTTTGGGCAATATATATGCCCTACTCCTCACCAGCCTTGTGGTCTGGGGAGTACTATGGTATATATGTTATTGGTTATATAAGAAAAAAATATTTATCAGGATTTAGGGACTGATTGGTCAGGGTAAAATGCCTGCACGGCTTTAACTCCATAATAAAAAGGAAAGAGAGAATTTTCATCTTATCCTTCATCTCCCCTTGCAACCAACCAAAAATCTAATTAACTTATGACTTTCTGGTCATAATATGACCGAATAGTCATCTATTTAATGGTTTGGGATGGATACAACCAGAGTAAAAAGCAATGTTCGTTTAGCCCGGCCGTTACTTTCCCGCAAGGAACGTGAGAAAAATGCCCGGCGGCAAGAGATCTTTCTGGCGGCTAGAGAATTATTTGTCCTGAAAGGATATTATAACACTACGTTGGAAGAAATTGCCCAGCATGCCGAGTTTGGCAAGGGTACCATTTACAATTACTTTAAAAGTAAAGAGGAACTATTTTTAGGTATTATCAATGAACTTGCTGCTGAAATGGTAGAGCTGGCCAGGATCAGCATCAAAACGACTGCAGGTGGGGCACGGGAAAAATTTAGGGCTTATGCTGCGGTGAATATATCCTATTTATGTGAAAATTCAGATCTTTATCGGATAGTTATGCGTGAAATTCATCGCCTGGATTCGGTCGAACATGATAGCCGGTTTAAAGCGATCAAAGCCGGGATCAAAAAAATCTGGAGCATCCTGGCCGAACCTCTATCAGCTGAAATGAGATCTGGAAAAATTAAAAAGTACGATCCAATTAAGCTGGCAACTCTCTTTGATAGTATGATTCGCTTTTACCATTTCAAACGGTTCCGCAAAAAGCGGACACTTAAAAATAGTGATATAGATGAAGTTGTTAAACTGATTGTATCGGTATTCTTTGATGGCATTTTGAACAGAAGGCAAAAAAAAAGGATTCATCCATGATTTCTCCGCTAAAAGTTATAAAGAATTCTGTAGTGCGGTTGGTTTTCTGTCTAGTACTGGTCCTGCCGGCGATGGTGGCGGAAGCCGGTGATATTGAAGCACCGGTAGTGCTAACCCTGGATAAAGCAATCACCATAGCCCTCCAACAGAACCGTGATGTACTGATTGCCGATCAGGATCGGGCCACAGCGCGGGCCCAGGTGCGGGAAGCCTGGTCAGGAGCATTACCACAGATCACTTTGTCCGGGCAA